>JAZQGM010000024.1:0-12345 GCA_045540075.1 Acetatifactor sp.
ATATCATTGTCAATATAGAGTCGTGCCATCAGTCAAACCTCTCTTCCTCTTTGGTCTTGCGGATCTGGTCGGACATTGTCTGGATCTGGATCAGCTTGTAATACTTGCCCTTCAGTGCCATCAGTTCCTCAGGAGAACCCATTTCGATGATCTCTCCCTTATCTACCACGATGATCTTGTTGGCCTTTCTCAGTGTAGATAAGCGATGGGCGATCATCAGTGTGGTTCTTCCATGGATCAGACGTTCAATGGCATCCTGGATCAGGCTCTCAGTCTCCGAGTCTACAGAGGCTGTGGCTTCGTCAAAGAACAGGATACTGGGATTCTTAAGCACTGCTCTTGCAATGGACAGTCGCTGTCTTTCACCGCCGGATAAGCCCGTACCGCGCTCTCCCAATACCGTATCGTAACCGTCAGGGAGTCTGGCTATAAACTCGTGGGCGTTGGCTACTTCGGCAGCATGGATCACCTGTTCCACCTGCACATTGTCCACACCATAAGCGATATTCTTGTAGATGGATTCGTGGAACATCATAGGTTCCTGCTGTACATAACCGATCTCTGAGCGATAAAACTCCATATCGATGTCACGGATATTGATACCGTCCATCAGAATCTCACCATCGTAATGGTCATAATAACGCATTAACAGATTGATCAGGGTGGACTTACCTGCTCCTGTGGTTCCCACGATACCCACGATGTCCCCGGGCTCGATCAACAGGTTCACGTTGGACAGCGTCTTCTTGGAACGGTCAAAGGAAAAGCTTACATTCTTAAATTCAATTCTACCATTCAGCTTATCCGGATGCTTACCCTTGGCAAAATCCGCTTCCGGCTCTGCATCTATGATATCCAGGATCCTCTCCGCGGAATTCAGGGCATTCTGGTAAGAATCGTTAAAATTGGCAAAAAAGTTCACCGGTCCATAGAACATATTGGTATATGAGATAAAGGATACCAACAAACCTGCAGACACAAATTCCGGATTGTCGATGACCAGATTACCACCCACACCCCAGATCAGCAGCGAACCACAGGTGATCACAAAACCAACAATGTTAGGAAACAGTGTGGTGATCCTGGATGCTTTGATATCGGTCTTTAACCACTCATTATTATATGCTTCAAAGCTCTGTACGCTTCTCTTTTCATTGGCAAATGCCTTAATGACACGGATTCCCGGAATGGTATCTGTCAATATGGAAGAGACCGCTGACCAGCGACGCCAGATCCTACGGTAAAATGGACGTATCTTTTTTCCGAAAATACGGGCTCCGATCACCACAAAGGGCACCGGTATCAGGGAAAGCAAAGACAATTGCCAGTTCATCACAAACATAATGATGATAATACCGATCAGCAGGAAAAACTGGACTACCACCTCTTGGGTAATACGCAGCATAAATGCCTGAATGGTAGAGGTATCACCACTGATACGGTTGATGACGGAACCGGTAGATGTCCTGTCATAAAATCTCATGGGAAGCTGCTGTGCTTTTTTATACACATCGTTTCGCAGGTCTGCAACGATTCTGTCGCCATTGATCTTCAAAAGATAAGACCTCACCGCACCGATACCATACTGTACCAAATAAGTGCCAAGTAACACGAATACGCACCAGACCAGTCCGTCCTTCCTGCCATTGGGAAGCACATCATCAACCAGCATCCTGGTCATATAAGGAGGCACCAGAGAGACTGCGGTAGTGATCATGGACAAAAACAAGCAAAACAGCAACCCATTCTTATAGGGCAGAATATATTTTGCGAGTTTATTTACCACCTTATCTTTCGACTGGCAGTTCATACATGGTGCACCGGGACGGATCAGGTTACGTCCGCACTTGGGACACACACTAAACTGCTTTTCAAAAGTGGCTTCCACGATCCGCATCTCTTCATCCATATCTTTGCCTGCCGCAACATTTTGAATAAAATTGGCTGCCGCATCATAAAGCGATGAAACCTTATAAGAAAAACGGATAAAATTGGTATATTCCTTGGTCAGATCCACAAACTCCTTATCTGCTTCATCCATAGAAAATACCAGCATGGCATTGCCATAGTAACGTTTGACATAGGCTCTCTTGACCTTGTCATAGGCATGGGTCTTCACACCGTCTTCAAAGGTGTCATCAAACCCATAGATCAATTTGTCTGTAACTGCCAGGAAGGTCTTCGCATATTTACTGGTGATGTTCAGATCTCCTACAATTACAAACTTCAACTTTTCATCCTGGTGAATCGCTTTCTCCAACTTCTCCAGATCTTCGCCGGACAGCTTCTTGTTGGACACAAATTCTTCGCCTCGGAAAGGGGTATTTTCCCTGGCCACATGGGTACCCGGGCTGCTCTTCTGATTTGCTTCGATTCTCATTTTTCCATCCTCCCGCATGATTTTTACAGTACACATTGGAAAAGCTTAGAGCACCGTCTCACCGGGCAGACCTACACGATATAAGTCTGCTGACGGCACTTACGATTGACAAATACCTACAAATCATTAGTTTTGAGTAGTTTAACACTTTCTGTCCATAGACACAACTGGATTTTTTAACAAAATACAACTATTTTTTTGTGCATAAGTCACAAGAAGGGGGCGGTCAGGTACGCACGCATCCCCACCCCGGAGAACTGCCTGCCGGTTGCGTGCTACTGATCTCGGTATTGCGAAATATTAGAATAAGCTTCTAACCTCGGTATTGGGATTTATTAGGTTAATTGTGGATGCTTTGTACTGTTCCGATAAAGAAGGGGGTGTTGGTGGTGGTATCGATTAAAAAATATAGGTAAGGGCGGGTTAGGTGGACGGTTTTGGTGTCAGTGTATTCGATGGCGCATTCTTCTTTCATTACTACGGCAGTGGATGCGGCGGCGCGGGTGCCTTGTTCGGTTAGGGTAATGTAGGTTTTGTGGAGGACGCGGCCGATGTAAAGGTTTCCGCCGGCTGTACCGAGGCGGGAAAAATCGGCAAGTCTTTTATCGAATGCACTGGGCATGCCCATTTCGGTAAGGAGAGAGGACATCTCGGTGTCGTATTCGGCTTGGAATTTGGGCATTGCGGCATTTACATGTGCGTTGACTGAATTGGTAAATAGTTCTGTAAGATGCTCTCCCGTCAGGGTCTGTACGTATTGTGACAGGGTGATTTCTTCCTTTGGAAGGAGTGCAGCAAAGGCATAATTTTGGTCTTTGTAATATTTTATGAAACCGGTTGCATGGTCATCTTCAAGGTAACGGCTTTCGTCAGAGTACATCATTTGAACTGTTTGTTCGCTACCTGACAGGGAGGTAAAAGTAGCTTCACGGACCTGGTGTTTTTTGTAGGATTCCTTCCAACCGGCATCAAATGCCAGGGCATTGATCAGGTACATGACGGCATCCTCCGGAATTTGGTCCAGAATATTGGTAATCATGTCGTCGGTGTTCTCTGCTACCCAGTCATTGATGGCTTTAAGGGTCTTTGTGTCAAAGGGGGCCTGATAGATATCTGCGTTGTAATAGTTGGCATTTATCTGGAGAAAATCAGGGTTTGGAGTAAAACCTTCTTTCTCTTTGAACCAGATGGAGTTGGCAAGCTTTAATATCTGATCTTCTGACAACTGTTGTAAATATGTGTGTACATAGGTATTGAGTGCCTCGGTGGATAGCCCAAGCACCTCTTCCATTTGGGAAAGAGTGTCTCCTGATGCGCCGTTGGCAGTCATAGACAATGCACACAAGACAGACAGCGGTGAGATCAGTATATTGTCCCCCTCCTCATATCCTGCCTGAAAGAGTCTGATACCAAAGTCTGTGACAGCCATGCTTTCCTGCGCCACGTCTCTGGCAGATTCCACTTGACCAGCCACGATTCCTTTCATCAGATCCACCTGCCCGGTACTGCCGCAACCTGTGCTTGTAAGCATTACTGCCATCGCTGCTATCAATGATACCATTCTGAAAAAACCTTTTCTAACCATACCCTTCTCCTTTCGTTAAACAAAGATTTACACTCCACTCCTCACACTTTTTAAAGTCTGCCTGCTGCAATCACGGTTCCATCACAGCTACCATCTCCTCAAACACTTCTTCCTCCACCTTCACACAAGCCGAGATCAACCCATGAAACCGTACATAACCACCCTCATACAGTCTTATGTGTACTGTCATTCCATTCTTCATTTCAAAAAACATATGAAAAATCTCCCGGTCGTAGAGTTTCTGTTCTCCTTCCTCTAAAGGCACATCCTCGGTCAACAGAAAGGAGGCTTTATTTACTGCATTCACAAACCGCTCCACCACTTCCAAATCAACCTCTGCCACTTGACAGATCACGCCGGTACTACGTTGCCAGTCCTCCCTTGTTTGATACTTCACCACCTCATAATTCCCAGTTAAATGAAGCCTTTCCTCAAACAGATCATCTCCGGTATAAAGTATCATATCATTATCATTGACAAAGGTAGAAATCAGCCCGTTCTCACGCTTCATACACAGCATAAAGGAAGAATCATACCCATTTACTGTATAAAAATCGCCACTGATACTTCCTGCAAAATCTACATATCCATCTTTCTCTGTCCACTCATCGATCAATCCCACGGCAGTACCAACATACTCTCCTACCAAGTCCACATCTATCAAATCATACTCATACTGTACATAACTTCTACCTTGCCAGATAAAGAAAGCAAGCATATCCATTTGAGCGCCGGAATCCTTATCCAGATTCACTTCCATCTTGGGAATCACTACCCCTTCTACAGCATACTCCTCCTCTGTGTCAGCTTCTTTTTCTTTCACCTCTGCACATTCACCGGACGGCATGGCAGCGGATTCCTTCTTCACCATTTCATTCTCCAAAGCCGACTCCTTCTTCTGCCCTATCTGCAGTATGCCCGACTGGCTCATGACGGAAATCACAACCACCGCCACGCAGGCACATGTTGCCAGAGAAACCCACCTGCCAGCATGTCCCCAATTCTTTGGCAAACTAGGCCTCTTGCTTTGACCAATACGCCCCGCCTCATCCTTCCGCCTTAGCACCTCCACCTCATAAACCAAATCATCGTCCAGCAGATTTAACGCATCATGTAACGTTTCTTTCTTCATACCTCGAACCCCTCCTTCTTAAGATACTCTCTGAGACTACACCTGGTACGGTACAGCATACTTTTCGCCTTGGCTTCACTCATGCCACAGTAAGCAGCCACTTCCTTCAAAGGATCCATAAAATAATACCTGCCGATAAAAGTCTGCCTGGCCTCCCCGGATAACGTTCGCAAGAAATCATTGATCGCTTGTGAAAGAAGTCTCACATCCACCTCTTCCTCCGTCACATTCCCTTGAGAAATACACTCCTCCAACTCCGTCAAAGAAACCGCATATTGAGAAGCCCGCCGTTTTTCCCGATTCCGTCCCCGAAACTTATCAATCGAAATCCGTCTTGTAATCTTGCCGAGATAAGTAGACAACATGGCCGGTCTGTGTGGCGGCATAGAATTCCAGGCACTGAGATAAGTATCATTGACACTTTCCCGGCTATCCTCCACATCCGCCAGAATATTATATGCTATTTTCGTGAGATAACGTCCATACTTTACCTCCGTCTCCGAGATCGCAGACTCTTCACGCTGCCAATATAAATCTACAATTTGTTCATCCTGCATCTTATATCCCTCCTGTTACCTTATATCTCGACAAAAAGAACTGGTGGTTTCATTTATTTTTTTTGGCGATTTTTGGGTTTTATAGGTTTTTATAAAGCAATATAAAGCAAAAAGGACTGTGCATATTATATACAACAGTCCAATGCATTAATTTGTATCTTCCAGTCCCAATTCCCCGGGTAAATACTTTAACGGCGAAAAATGATATCTCCTCTTATACTTCAAAGGATTAGATGTTCAGTTAATTAACCTTGCCCCGACTCCTGGCCGTAATGATCCACGGTGCCGGCTCCTGTTTAAAGTTATTCTTGCTTCCCAGCTTGGATATAGCCACCTGAATGGTCTCAATATCCGTAAATCCAAACTTCTGCAAAGTGTCCGTCATGCCTGCCGCCACCTTAAAGTCCAAGGTATATATAACCACATTTATATCAGGGTTAAGCGCAGACAGGAATGTCAGCTCCTGCTCGGTGCTGGCTGATGCCACCAAAAATACCATTGACGGAACCGGGCAGTCTTTCATACTTTCCGCATCCACATGGTCGATGATCTTGATATTATGTAGGTCAAAATGAGCCATATTATCCTCCAAAGTAACACGATCCTGACGGCTGTATTCTACAGCGATCACAGAGCCCTCCGGAGCCATCAGTGCAGCTTCAATGGCGATACTCTCCCCACTGATCACGCAGATATCGTCTGTGGGAGCCACCATCATTTTATTCAGGATAATGGCACGGATCTCACTGCCCACATATTGGATGGAGCCACGCTGGAACATCTCATTACTCAAGCCGATCTTGGCTGTATTTCTCGCATTTGGATTAATGATCAGCATCCCCGCGGAGGCATTGATGCCCCTGTCTATCATATACTTTACCTTCTGATTCAGAATCTGACCGCTGGGATCGGATCCCTCGTTGTACCAAACTTCACATTCCCCCAGACCAGCATTCCACAAACGATAGAAAATATCGTCAATACCTGCATTGGTAAATACCATGGTAGTCTTGTGAGATTCCACGGTAGGGATGACGTTTTTATTCTTTTTGGTGATGTCAATTATCTTTACATGCTCTAAATCCAGCGTGGTGTTCTGGGCGTAATATTGCAACCAGGATATGATCACTTCATTTGTAAAAATCTGCTGTTCCATAATTTATCTCCTTTGGTGTGTGATTCTAGTCTCTATTCTAACACATTTCAAGCTTAAAAGAAACAAATATAAACAAATATTTTAAAGATTCGGTTGCTGAGCATTAATATAGCTTACATCTGCGATTTCCGTTTTTGGTGGCCATTAGTCCGCCGTGAGCAAAGTCCAGAGAATGTTTATTAGTAAAGCTCAGCATATTAAAGCCAAAGGCATACCATAAATTACCCGCATGTCTGTCAGTGTTAAAAATAAAAACAAAAAAATCAAGAGTCCCGAAACTCCGGCAACTCTTGATCTTACTGCGTTTCTTATCAATTAATCAACGCTAACTACTTGTTTCTTGTTGTATGATCCACAAGCCTTGCAGACTCTATGAGGCATCATCAGTGCGCCACATTTGCTGCACTTTACCAATGTAGGAGCACTCATCTTCCAGTTTGCTCTTCTCTTATCTCTTCTACCTTTAGAAGATTTATTCTTAGGACAAATAGACATCGTTACACCTCCTTATTCGCGTTGAAGATATCTTGTATGGCTGCCATACGAGGATCAGGTACGAATGTATCACATCCGCATTCTCCTTCGTTAAGATTCTTCCCGCACACCGGGCATACGCCTTTACATTCGGGGCGGCAGAGAATCTTCATAGGCCAGTTAACTAAAATTTCGTCGTACACAAAAGTCTCTACATTCAACTGATAACCTTCCATAAAGCTCTGGTCATCCTCTGAATCCTCGGATCGCTCTACATCCGGTGAAGTCACTGTCCTGTCGAATGTAATCGTAAGAGACGTAGGTACTTCCGTGAGGCATCGGTCGCATTTCGTCCTAAATGTCAGATCCACCCTGCCCTCTACCTTTGCTCTGTTCATGCCATCATTGGTAAAAGTAAATTCCACCGGGCTCTTCTCTGTGATCAGAAATCGTCCAAGTCTACTGGTGAAGCTTGTCATCTCCAAAGGAACACTCAAATGTGTCTTCTTGCCTTCAGATGTTAAAACATCAGATAAATTCACTAACATAGTAATCTCCTGTGTAAGTTAATTCACACACTGATTCATTATACTCATTTCATGGAAGTTTGTCAACAAGAATTTAATTTTTTTTATCAAAAACTAACTTTTAAATGCACTAGGAATATTTTATCCGGCGCATACACAAAACCGCCATGCTTCAGGCACAGCGGTTTCTTATAAAATATAATGATTATAACAACAAAACAAGCTTATTTTGCCAAACGAGCGGTCTCTCTTGCAATAGCAAGCTCCTCATTGGTAGGAATTACCATAACCTTGGTAGCACAGCCGGGCTTGGTGATCTCCATATCCTTGCCACGCTTCTGGTTGGCTTCCTCATCCAGCTCAATACCCAGATATCCCAGATATTCGCATACCATAGTTCTTGTGATAGGACCATTCTCACCCACACCGGCAGTAAAGCAAATCACATCCACACCATTCATAGCTGCAGTGTAAGCACCGATGTACTTCGCAACACGGTAACAGAAGCCCTTCATGGCACGGAAGGCATTCTCATTCCCTTCTGCCATGCCGTCTTCTATATCGCGGAAGTCGGAAGACAGATTATCAGACAATCCCAGTATACCGGACTTCTTGTTCAGAATCTCCATCACTTCATCAATACTCTTGTTCTCTTTATGTGCAATAAACTCAATGATCGCAGGATCGATGTCACCGGAACGTGTTCCCATGATCAGACCTTCAAGCGGCGTAAGCCCCATGGAAGTATCTACACATTTACCATTCTTAACAGCAGATACGCTGGCACCATTGCCCAAGTGGCAAACGATGATCTTCAGATCCTCATACTTCTCTCCCAGAACTTCAGCGGCTCTCTTGGATACATAAGAGTGGCTGGTACCATGGAAACCATATCTTCTGATCTTATACTTTCGATAGTACTCATAAGGGATACCATACATATAAGCTTCCTCAGGCATGGTCTGATGGAAGGCAGTATCAAACACACCAATCATCGGAGTATTGGGCATCAGCTTCTTACAGGCATTGACACCGATCAGGTTAGCCGGATTGTGTAAGGGTGCCAGATCATTACACTCTTCTACCGCTGCGATCACTTCATCTGTGATCACTACGGAACCGGAGAACTTCTCGCCGCCGTGAACCATACGATGTCCGATGGCTCCGATCTCATCCAGGCTCTTTACAACGCCGGTCTTTTCATTGGTCAGGGCTTCCAGAACCAGACGGATAGCGTCTGTATGGTCAGCCATAGGGGTTAGCGTTACTTCCTTCTCTCCACCTGCCGGTGTGTAAGCAATTTTGCTGCCGTCAATGCCAATACGCTCGCAAAGTCCCTTGGCGACACACTGCTCAGACTCGGAATTGATCAGCTGGAATTTTAAAGAGGAACTGCCACAATTGATAACTAAAATATTCATTTTATTTTCACCTTTCTTTTTTAATCAAAATTAAGTTGTGCCTGGACAGCTGTCAGCGCCACTACACCCACGATATCTTCCCAGGAACATCCACGGGACAGGTCATTGACCGGTCTTGCAATTCCCTGAAGCATGGGTCCATAAGCCTCAGCACCGCCCAGTCTCTGCACCAGTTTGTAACCAATATTACCTGCATCCAGATTAGGGAAGATCAATACGTTAGCCTTACCCCCTACCGGACTTCCGGGAGCCTTGGACTTTGCTACAGCAGGAACCAATGCAGCATCTGTCTGTAACTCTCCATCCAATACCAGATGAGGATACTGCTCATGAGCGATTCTGGTAGCATCTACCACCTTATCTACCAGTGGATGCTTAGCACTTCCCTTAGTAGAATGACTAAGCATAGCAATCACCGGCTTCGGTCCTACCAGCGCCTTAAAACTTCTTGCAGAAGTATCAGCGATAGCTGCCAGCTCTTCTGCCGTGGGATCCTGATTCAAGCCACAGTCTGCAAAAATAAAAGTTCCGTCATCTCCCTGATCCTCATACTGAGTATCCATGACAAAGAATGCAGACACCAACTTCACACCTGGAGCCGTCTTCAAAATCTGCAGCGCGGGTCTTAACGTATCCGCAGTGGAATGACACGCCCCTGCTACCATACCATCCGCATCACCGGCCTTAACCATCACGATACCAAAAGTCAGATAATCCTTAAGCAAAATCTCTCTTGCCTGTTCCGGTGTCATGCCCTTTGCTTTTCTGGTCTCATATAATAAATTCACGTAATCCTCTAACTTGGGAGTCGTCTGCGGATTGATCACTTTCACACCGGTCAAATCTACCTCAAGCCAGCCGGCACCACCCATAATCTTCTCTTCATTCCCTACCATTATAATATTGGCAATGCCCTCTTCCATAATCTTGGCAGCTGCCAGTAATGTTCTCTTATCGGTGGTCTCCGGTAAAACGATTGTCTTCTTATCGAGTCTGGCTCGTTCTTTGATCTTGTCAATATATGACATACCTTTCTCCTTTCCGGCGGATCTCCCGCTTTCCATTTTTTTCAAAAGCTTGCATTTTTCTCTTAACAAACCTCTCTTTTTGTATTATACTAAATAAAAAGTCAATGTACAAGGCAAAATAAGCGTAAAATTGTATATTTTCACAAACATGTTGTTAAAGAATTATCGAGGAAAACGTGATATAATATAGGCGCAAGTCATTTTATTGGTATGTTATTTTTTTCACATACCTTTTCAATACTTTTTATCGTTATCGCGTTTATTTGAATATAGGAGGAATTCACACATGAAAGTTAATGGTATTATAGCCGAATATAATCCCTTTCATAACGGTCATAAATATCACCTGGAAACCTCTCTGGGAAGCACCGGCGCTGATTATACTATTATCGCCATGAGTGGTAATTTTATGCAGAGAGGTACTCCTGGCATGATCCATAAGTATGCCCGTGCCGAAATGGCACTTAAGAACGGCGCTGATCTTGTATTGGAGATCCCCTCCTTCTATGCCTGTGCCAGTGCAGAATATTATGCACATGGTGCTGTGTCTCTCCTGGATCAACTTGGGGTGGTGGACCACCTGTGCTTTGGCAGTGAGTGCGGTGATGTGGCTGTCCTTACGCAGATTGCAGAGATTCTTGCGAAGGAACCGGCTGCATTTCGTAAGCACCTGACCACCTGCCTAAAACAAGGGCATTCTTACCCCACTGCAAGGTCTCTGGCACTTGCCGGATACCTGGAAGAACATTGTGCTTCTCCAAAGGAGCACTGCGCCACCACGCCCAATAATATCCTTGGGATTGAGTATATCAAAGCCCTTCTTGCCCGTAACAGCAACATCAAACCGGTTACGATAAGTCGCGTAGGAGCTCAGTATCATGATCAAACACTTTCAACCGGTTATCCATCCGCCACAGCGATCCGTCATGCCATCTACACACAATACAACCGAAACAAGACTGCTTTAGGTTCATTGGCCACACTTACAGATCAATTACCTGATTGCGTGTTAGACATCCTGCAAAATGCGTATAAAACATTACAGCCCATACAAATGGATGATTTCTCCCAGATCCTTTTGTACAAGCTGTTATGCCAAGCACCCTATGGTTATGAAAAATATCTGGATATAAGCAACGACCTTTCGGATAAGATTAGTAAAAACCTCTTCCGGTTCCAAAATTACAGTGATTTCTGTGACCTGTTAAAAAGCAAAGATACCACCTACACTCGCCTAAGCCGCTGCCTGATGCATATTTTACTGGATATCCAGACAGAAGATATGGAACGTTACAAAGCCATGGACTATGTACCTTATGCAAGAGTGCTGGGACTACGTAAAGACGCTGCTCCCCTGCTCTCTGCCATCAAAGAACACGCTTCCATTCCACTGATTACTAAACTTGCCGACGCAGAAAATATTCTTGGTAAGGATGCACTCGAAATGCTGCGGCGAGATATTCAGATCAGCCATATATATAATGGGGTGGAAGCAACTAAATGTGGGACAGATATTCGCAATGAATATCGGACACCCATCATAGTGATTTAGTTGCGAGGCGAGTGACGTTCAGCCGCGCCCCATTCGCGCACGGCTCTGCTGTGCTAACCGCACCCTTCGGGGCTCTTCGCTGCTTCGCAGCTCTTTTTTGCGAACAAGTCTTTTGACTTGTTTATTATCGGGGCGCTCCCTCAGAGAAGAGATCAGGATGAAAATTCGTGCGAGCACGATTTTTCATCCTTATCTCTTCTCTGGCTGAACTGTTAGTTTTTAAAGCTGTGGATAGGTGCCGGTATTCTTCCGCCGCGGTTTACAAATGCATCACATGAGAACTGGTTCACGGGCATGATGGGAGCATATCCCAGCAAGCCGCCAAATTCTACAGTCTCACCCACACCTTTACCCACTACGGGAATCACGCGTACAGCTGTGGTCTTCTGGTTCACCATGCCGATGGCCATTTCGTCTGCGATGATACCGGACAGCGTAGATGCCTTGGTGTCACCGGGGACTGCGATCATATCCAGACCAACGGAACACACACAGGTCATTGCTTCCAGCTTCTCCAGAGTCAAAGCCCCAGC
>JAZQGM010000025.1:0-9082 GCA_045540075.1 Acetatifactor sp.
GTGATCGGTGTGATCAAGGATACTTATGGGAAATTTGGATTTACTTCTATTGAGACCCCCTGCGTGGAGAATATTGCTAACTTGAGCAGCAAGCAGGGTGGAGACAATGAGAAATTAATTTTTAAAATTATGAAAAGAGGAGAGAAGCTCAATGTGGAAGCTGCCACCACAGAGGAGGAAGTGGTTGACAGTGGACTTCGATATGATCTGACAGTTCCTCTTGTGAGATTTTATTCTAATAATGCGGCACAGTTGCCTTCTCCTTTTAAGGCGCTGCAGATGGGAAATGTATGGAGAGCTGACCGCCCTCAGAGAGGAAGATATCGTCAGTTTATGCAGTGTGATATCGATATTTTAGGTGAGCCTTCCAACCTGGCTGAGATTGAGCTGATCCTGGCTACTACCACCACGTTGGGTAAGCTAGGCTTTAAGGGCTTCCAGATCCGCATTAATGAGAGAAGAATCTTGAAAGCTATGGCTGCTTACAGCGGTTTTTCAGAAGAGTCTTATGACAGTGTGTTCATTACACTGGATAAGATGGACAAGATCGGTCTTGCGGGTGTAGAGGCAGAGCTTCTGGAGAATGGGTTTGATAAAGAATGTGTAGACAAGTATCTTAAGTTGTTTCAGGGGCTTGAGGCGGCAGAGGATGGTGTTGGGTACCTTGCCCGTGAACTGAATGGTTTTCTGGAGCCGGACGTGGAGCAGAGCTTGCAGGAGATCATCTCCAGCGTAAAAGCTACCAAGTCTTCTGATTTTGAAATTGTGTTTGATGCCACACTGGTAAGAGGGATGTCTTACTATACCGGCACCATTTTTGAGATTGCTATGCCTGAGTTTGGTGGAAGCTGCGGCGGTGGCGGAAGGTATGATAAGATGGTTGGCAAGTTCACCGGTAAGGATGTACCTGCCTGTGGATTCTCCATCGGTTTCGAAAGAATCATCCTGCTTCTGATGGAAAGCGGATTCAAGGTGCCTTCTCAGCCGACTAAGGTAGCGTTCCTGATCGAAAAGGGTGTCAGTGGTCAGACCTTGTGTGATGTGATCGCCCAGGCCCAGGAAGCACGTCAGGACGGCACACAGGTGCTGGTTGCCCGTATGAATAAGAATAAGAAGTTCCAGAAGGAACAGCTGGAAAAAGAAGGTTATACAGAGTTTAAAGAATTCTACAAGGAAGCGTTGAAGCAGTAATAAGCGTGTTAGGAATAGAATGGAGGAATAACAATGGCTGAATCAATGAAAGGTCTGAAAAGGACAATGCGCTGTGGTGAGCTTTCAGCAGCAAACGTAGGTGAGATCGTCACTGTCATGGGCTGGGTGCAGAAGCAGCGTAATAAAGGTGGTATCATATTTGTAGATCTGCGTGACAGAGCAGGTATTCTGCAGGTAATCTTTGAAGAAAGTGATTGCGGAGCGGAGAACTTTGTCAAGGCTGAGAAGCTGCGCAGTGAGTTCGTAGTGGCCGTAGTAGGACGGGTGGAGAAACGTGCCGGTGCAGTGAATGAGAATCTGGCTACCGGTGAGATCGAGATCAGAGCCACAGAGCTTCGTGTGCTGTCTGAGGCTGATACACCGCCATTCCCTGTGGAAGCGGATACAAAGACCAAGGAAGAACTGCGTCTGAAATATCGTTATCTGGATCTGAGAAGACCAGATCTGCAGAAGAACCTGATATTAAGAAGTAAGATCACCACTACCATTCGTTCCTTTATGAGTGACAATGGATTTCTGGAGATTGAGACCCCGATTTTGAATAAATCTACCCCTGAGGGCGCAAGAGACTATCTGGTACCCAGCCGTGTGCATCCCGGTACTTTCTATGCGCTGCCTCAGTCACCCCAGATTTTCAAGCAGCTCTTGATGTGCTCCGGTTACGACAGATATTTCCAGATTGCAAAATGTTTCCGCGATGAGGATTTGCGTGCCGACAGACAGCCGGAGTTTACTCAGGTGGACTTGGAAATGTCTTTCGTGGATGTAGATGATGTCATTGATGCTACTGAGAGAATGGTACAGCAGGTATGTAAGGATGCCATCGGTCTGGATGTGCAGCTGCCCATCATGCGTATGACATGGCAGGAAGCTATGAACCGTTATGGTTCCGATAAGCCGGATACTCGTTTCGGTATGGAACTTACAGATGTATCTGAAGTGGTAGCCGGATGTGGATTCGGTGTATTTACTTCCGCTTTGGAGAATGGCGGCAGTGTGCGTGGTATCAATGTAAAAGGACAGGCAGAAATGCCTCGTAAGAAAATAGATGCACTGGTTGAATTTGCAAAAGGATACGGCGCTAAGGGATTGGCTTATCTGTCCATACTTCCTGACGGAAGTTACAAGTCTTCTTTTGCTAAGTTCATGACAGAGGAGCAACTGGCTGCATTGGTAAGCGCTATGGGCGGTGAAGCAGGGGATCTGCTTTTGTTTGCGGCTGATAAGAATGATGTAGTATGGGCAGTGTTGGGAGCACTTCGCTGTGAAGTGGCAAAGCAGCTTGGTCTTATTGATCATAGCAAGTTTAATTTCCTGTGGGTGACCGAGTTCCCTCTGCTTGAGTGGAGCGAAGAGGATGGACGTTTTGTGGCCATGCATCATCCCTTTACCATGGCCATGGATGAGGATCTGGAATATCTGGATACCGATCCCGGCAGGGTACGCGCAAAGGCTTATGACATCGTATTAAACGGTGTAGAGCTGGGAGGCGGCAGCGTGAGAATCTTCCAGAACGATGTGCAGGAGAAGATGTTTGAGGTACTTGGCTTTACCAAAGAACAGGCTTATGACAGATTTGGTTTCCTGTTAAATGCCTTTAAATATGGTGTACCTCCTCATGCAGGACTGGCCATCGGTCTTGACCGTTTTGTAATGCTTCTGGTGAAGGCAGAAAGTATCCGTGAAGTAATTGCATTCCCGAAGGTGAAGGATGCCTCTTGTCTGATGACTAATGCACCGGATGTGGTAGATCAGAATCAGCTGGATGAGCTGTATCTTAGATGTGTGCCTGTAGAGGAATAAAAAAGATAAGTGGTATAGATTTGCCCGGCAGTAATTCCTGCCGGGCGAAAGTTTTAGCACAAAAGTTTTAGTAGAAATGTTTGGGTAGTAGGAGAATCCTATGAAACGATTATTGATTTATCTGAAAGAATATAAAAAGGAATGTGTTCTGGCACCGCTATTTAAGTTGTTGGAAGCTTTTTTTGAGTTGATGGTGCCCCTTGTTATGGCAAGTATCATTGACAGAGGGATTGCAGACCGTGATATGGGTTACATAGGTAAGCTAGGGTTTTGTCTTCTGGGTCTGGGCCTGGTGGGACTGGTCAGTGCCATCACTGCCCAGTATTTTGCGGCCCGGGCTGCTGTGGGTTTTTCTACCAAGGTAAGGCAGGCGCTATTTGATCATATTCAAGACTTAAGCTTTACCAATATAGATAAGGTGGGGACCTCTACCATGATCACCAGAATGACCAGTGACATTAATCAGGTACAGTCCGGTGTCAATATGGTGTTACGTTTGTTCTTGCGTTCACCTATCATCGTATTTGGCGCCACGATCATGGCGTTTACCATTGATGTGAAAAGCGCCCTTGTTTTTGTGGTGGCTATACCACTTCTGGCTGTGGTGGTGTTTGGCATCATGATGGTGACGATTCCGCTGTATGGAAAGGTGCAGTCAGCACTGGATAAGGTGTTGGGGATTACCAGAGAGAATCTGACCGGTGCCCGGGTAATTCGCGCATTTTCTCAGGAGGAAGAAGAGGAAGAACGTTTTCGAGAAAATCATACGATCTTGGTTTCTCTTCAGATGTTTGTGGGTAAGATCAGTGCCTGCATGAATCCGCTGACGTATGTGATCGTAAATGGTGCGATCATCACGCTGATCTATGTGGGAGCCATACAGGTAAATGTGGGTAATCTTTCGCAGGGGCAGGTGGTTGCCATTATCAACTATATGTCTCAGATTCTCATTGAGCTGGTGAAGCTGGCCAATCTGATCATAACCATAACCAAAGCAATGGCTTGCGCAGATCGTGTGGCGGCTGTGTTTGAGATCCAAGACCCCAAACAGAGCAGTGCAGATCAGGTGCGTCAGTTTGTCGACAATCGGGAAGCAGAACATGTTGTCCGGGAAAAGACTGTTCCTTTCCTGCAGTTTGATCATGTGTCTCTAACCTATGAAGGTGCAGGTGATAAGACTTTGCAGGATATAAATTTTATCGTAGAGAAAGGTCAGACCATCGGAATCATCGGCAGCACCGGTTCCGGTAAGACATCCCTGGTGAATCTGATCCCGGGATTTTATCCGGCCACTGAGGGGGCCATTCGTCTGGAAGGCAGGAATATTGCTGAGATTCCCGAAAAAGAGCTGAGAATGCGGCTTGGTGTAGTACCTCAGAAGGCCGTGCTTTTTAAAGGAACCATTCGAAGCAATCTGCTTTGGGGCAATCCTGAGGCTACTGATGAAGAGCTTTGGGCAGCCTTAGAGACAGCCCAGGCCAAAGAGGTGGTGGAAGGAAAACAGGGTATGCTGGATGCCCAGGTGGCACAGAACGGTAAGAACTTTTCCGGAGGTCAGAGACAAAGAATGACCATTGCCAGAGCATTGGTGCGTAAACCGGATATTTTGATTCTGGATGATAGTGCTTCGGCACTGGATTATGCCACAGATGCAAGGCTTCGTGCAGCGCTTGGTCAAATTGGCGGGGAAACCACCACGTTTATTGTATCTCAACGTACATCCAGTATCATGCATGCAGACCAGATCATTGTGTTAGATGACGGAGAGATGGTGGGACTGGGGACCCATGAGACACTTTTGGAGAATTGTACGGTATATCAGGAAATCTATTTTTCTCAATATCCGAAGAAAGGAGGCAGTGAGGCGTGAAACAAAAAGATACCATTATCAAAGTAATACGTTATATCCGTAAATACGGGTTTCAAGTCATGCTGTCTCTGGTGCTGGCAGCACTCACGGTGGCATTGACGCTCTATGTACCTATCCTTACGGGACAGGCAGTGGATTTGATCGTGGATAAGGGATTGGTCGATATGCCGGGAATCTTTCTTATTATGAAAAAGATTGCTGTGGTGATGATCATAACAGCAGCAGGACAATGGATCATGAACACCTGCAACAACTACATCACATATCATGTGGTGAAAGATATCAGGGAGGATGCTTTTCATAAGTTGGAGCAACTGCCATTAAAATATTTGGATTCCAAGGCGTATGGTGATATTGTGAGCCGCGTGATCGCAGATGTAGACACTTTTGCGGAAGGACTACTGATGGGATTTACCCAACTGTTTAGTGGAGTGATCACGATTCTTGGTACCTTGGGATTTATGCTTATGACCAATGTGCCCATTACAATGGTAGTTGTATGCATTACTCCCATTTCTTTTTTGGTGGCAAAATTTATTGCAACCAGAACTTACAGTATGTTTAAGCTTCAGTCTGAGACCAGAGCTGAACAGACTTCCTTGATAGAAGAAATGATCGGCAATCAGAAAATTGTGAAGAGTTTTTCAAGAGAAGAAGCAGTGAAGGCCCAGTTTGCCCAGGTGAATGACAGATTGCAGTCCTGTTCGTTGAAAGCAATCTTCTTTTCCTCCATAACGAATCCGTCTACCAGATTTGTCAACAGCCTTGTGTATGCAGGGGTGGGTATTTTTGGTGCATTTGTGGCGATCAAGGGTGGTATCAGTGTGGGACAGTTGTCTTGTTTCTTAAGTTATGCTAACCAATACACCAAACCTTTTAACGAGATCTCCGGTGTGGTAACAGAACTGCAGAATGCATTGGTGTGTGCATCCAGAATTTTTGAACTGATAGAGGAACAGGCACAGGTGTCGGATAAAGAGGATGCTGTGGTGTTGACAGATGCAGAAGGAAAAGTAAGCCTTACAAATGTGTATTTTCAGTATGTTCCTGAGAAGAAATTGATTCAGGATTTTAACCTTACTGTAAAGCCAGGACAAAGAGTGGCGATTGTGGGGCCTACCGGTTGCGGTAAGACCACGGTGATCAATTTGTTAATGCGTTTTTATGATGTGAACAGTGGATCTATTCAGGTGGATGGAACGGATATCAGGGATATCACCAGAGAAAGTTTACGTACCAGCTATGGTATGGTCCTGCAGGAGACTTGGCTGAGATCCGGTACCATTCGGGAAAATATCTGTATGGGAAAACCGGATGCTAGTGAGGAAGAAGTGATCGCAGCGGCTAAGGCTGCTCATGCACACAGTTTTATCAAAAGGCTGCCCCATGGATACGATACGATGATCACAGAAGATGGAGAGGGATTGTCCCAGGGACAAAAACAGCTTTTATGCATTGCAAGAGTTATGCTTTGTCTGCCTCCTATGCTGATACTGGATGAGGCCACTTCCTCTATCGATACCAGAACGGAGATTCAGATTCAGAATGCTTTTGCAAAAATGATGGAAGGACGCACTAGCTTCATCGTGGCGCACAGGCTTTCTACGATTCAGCAGGCAGATATGATTCTGGTGATGAAGGATGGAAATATCATAGAGCTGGGAGATCATCACAGCCTTCTTGTGCAGAACGGATTCTATGCCAAACTGTATCATAGCCAGTGGTCGGCCAATTTGTAGTAACTGGGTTTGTGGTAAAAATGACCAGTTTTAGTTGATAAAATATTTGTTGTGTAGTATAATAAGAGAGCCAGCCAATTGAGAGGTGAATATGGCTAAAATTTATTTGGTTGACAGTGAAAATATTGGTGCCAGTTGGTCTCAGCTGCTACCCACTATGTCGAAAGAGGACCAGATGTTTGTGTTTTACACAGAGAAAAGTCCCTATATCAGTTATGATAATCTGTTGCAAGTAATTGCCCATTGTCAGATACCTGTTTTTAACAAGTGTTATGAAGGTAAGAATGCATTGGATTTTCAGCTGGTATCAGAGTTGGGATATAAGTTGTGTCAAGAGCCGAAAGCGGAGTTTATTATCGTGTCTGATGATTATGGCTACGATGCTGCCGTAAGATATTGGAAAGAGCGATCATATAACGTACATCGTATTGGCAAGAAAAATTGCAAACCGATCCTCCCGAAGAAGGTAGAAGAAAAAGAGAATGTTCGTGATGTAACTGAAGTGAAGCAAGTAACACAGGATTCTTCTATGACAGTTCAAGAAAATCAGTCAGTTCAGGAAAATCAGTCAGTTCAGCAGGAAGTTTGTGCAGAACAGCCGAAGACGGAAGTGGCGATAGTGGCAGAGCAGTCTGTACAGGAGCCTTCTGAATCACAGATGCCAGAGTCACAGCCGGAAGAAATTCTTGTGGTGTCCGAACAGGCAAAAGCAGCTCCGGAACAGTTGGTAGCAGTGCCGGAACAGAAACAAGTAGCGCCCGAATATCCTGAAAAACAGACCATAGAGTCTGAGAAGGAAGAAGAGCAGCCGGAAGCCGGATGTCCACAGGTTGAGGAGCAATCTGAAACGACGGCAGAGGCAGAACAATCGACTGTGCAGCAAGATTCACTGAAGGAGAATCAACCACAGAAGCGGATCAAGGAACGCAAAAAGAGACACAAAAAGGAACCGGAACAAGCAGTAGAGTTATCTGAAACTGATCAAGTGCCTAAACAGCCCCAAAAAGAGACTGCAACAGAGGAAGTATATGAAGATCCTCTGGATGTATTACTTTTGGGAATTGTTAGTAAGTGTGAAAGTTTGGAACCCATGAAAGATGCTTTTTCTGTAAAAGAGATGTTCCATTCTGTTTCTATGAATAATCTCACAAGTGTCAATACTGCTTTGAAAATTTTAATTGGTAATGAATTAGGGAATGACATTTACCGAGAATTAAAGGAGCATCAGGATTGCAGACCTCTCCTGGATGCACTTTATCTTCCCGATGCGAAAAGAAGGTTTATGAAATACGTACAGACTGTATTGGAAAGAAGTGAGCTGGAAGGGATTCCGGCAAAGAAGATCGGTGATTTTCTTTTCAGTATCCCGAGAAAGAATCTCAATTCCATACGATCTGCAATGATCAAAGAATTTGGGCATGAACAGGGTTCTTTGATATATACGGTATTTAAACCACATATTAAAGTACTGAACAATATTTAAGAAGAACGTGGCTGGCAAAGCAGAAAAAGCCGTTTGCATGGAAAGGATGCAGGCGGCTTTTGTCATGCAGGTGACGTTCAGCGCCTATTTGCATATCATATCGCCTCCGGCTGAACTGTTACAGGAATTGTGCGAAATGTGTAAAAAATTTAAAAATAGTGTTGACAAACATCGAAAAGGGTGGTATACTCACATTCGTTGTCAGGTCAACGGCTTTGATTTGCAACTTGTCTTAAGGGCGAGTGAGAAAAAAGTTGAAAAAAATAAAAAAAGTTGTTGACAAACTGAAAAAGATGTGATATCTTATAGAAGTTGTCGCTAAGGAAACGGCAAGATGACAACGATGAACCTTGACAAATAAACAGTAATGCAACCCTGAAAAATTCCAAACGGAATCAAAGATTCCGATTAAGAGTAAATTGTTTGAATTGTTCAAACAATGCTCTGGATTTATTCAGAGAGATGCGAATAAATCGTATCAAAACGAGTGAGGAAGACAATTGTCTAAGATGAAAGTAAGACTCACAACCCAAAAACAGTAAGTTCAGGATGCGAAGCCAAAAGCTTAGCAAATGAACAGCCAGTTAGTAACTGGCAGGCAAACTTTTAACATGAGAGTTTGATCCTGGCTCAGGATGAACGCTGGCGGCGTGCCTAACACATGCAAGTCGAACGGACTTTTGATGAAACCTAGTGATTTAAAAGTTAGTGGCGGACGGGTGAGTAACGCGTGGGTAACCTGCCCTATACCGGGGGATAACACTTAGAAATAGGTGCTAATACCGCATAAGCGCACGGGACTGCATGGCCCTGTGTGAAAAACTCCGGTGGTATAGGATGGACCCGCGTCTGATTAGCTGGTTGGTGAGGTAACGGCCCACCAAGGCGACGATCAGTAGCCGGCCTGAGAGGGTGACCGGCCACATTGGGACTGAGACACGGCCCAAACTCCTACGGGAGGCAGCAGTGGGGAAT
>JAZQGM010000026.1:0-11773 GCA_045540075.1 Acetatifactor sp.
CAGAACGACATGGCTACGATCCGACTTTACTTCATAAGTCTCTTTCTCTGTGCTTCCTTCATTCCACGGATATCCTCGATAATACGGATATCAGCCTTTGTTATCCCTTGTTTATATTGATCTTTATTAATATCCCTCTCCACATAGTCATCATCAATACCTTTTCCGGATAATAACTGCTCCGGTGTCACTTCCAACACCATACATATATCCATAATCTTATCAGCAGATGGATTCGTCTTCTTGGTTTTCCAATCACTTATAGTGCTACTTGCCAATCCAACTTTTTTTGCAAATGCATTCTGTGACATATTTTTATCTTTTAATATTTTAAAAATTCTTTCACTAATAATCATATTATCTTCCCCACACCATTTACGTATATACGTGTAATTATCGTTTTGCATTCTCGCACTTACGTATATGTTAGCACATTATATTTATGTCGTCAACTATAAAAACTCATGTTGGTTGCGTAAATTTACTGTCGGATTTATTGGATGAGACTCCACCCGATGAAATCTTGACAAAGCATTAGGTCAGATTCTTAATTCCAATATAATCCTTTTTTTGTTTTTATGCAAGAACTTTTTGACCCACATACCACGGCTTAGTCCTCTTAGTCTAGTGTAGTGCGGAGTGTTTGTGGTGTCAAGGACATGCCTTTTATGGTGCTTCGCATCCTTGACACCACAAACACTCCGCTGGATGGGTAATTAAGAGGACTAAGCCTGATTCCTGCATTTAGCATGCACTTCCTATAACCCCCAGATGTGTTTGTTAAAATATGCTTTCTTTTTGATATCTGTACTGATACTGTGATGTATGCACTCCATGTATTTTCCTACCATTCCATGGCGGTTCTTCTCACTCTCAAGTATCTGCGTGCTACTCAGTATTTCCTTCTCTATCTCTTCAGCTCCGGCTGCTTTTGCAAGCTCTTTCTTTTGATACCTTGCAAGCTCCAGCATATTTCCTCCGTTTAGCTGATATGCCCGTAATCTTGCCATCTTTGCAGCTCCTGTTACACTCCATCCCATTGGCCGGGAGCTCATTCGCGATGACAGCACATGACTTACATGACCTTCTGCACTGCAACTACTAACCCCTTCCTCACGCATCAAACGCACTCTTGCAGCTTCCCAGCTCGAAAGAATGTACTCTGCCCCTTCTTCAACACGTTTATTTCCCGCTTCACCTGTAAGAGCTGATTTCAGGCGTTCCACGATATCTTCAAATGTTTTCTTTTGGTTGCTGCGGATTGCTTCCCTTATTTCTGCTCTTGCTTCTGTTGCGCTGTCCTTCATATGGCTTGTCAGGCGCACCAGGTATTTTTCCAGATGAAATTCATCAAGACAGTGAACTGTTCCTGATATTCGCTTTAATGCCGCCTTGATCCACCCTCCTCCATCTGAGTTGATATAAACTTTCTTGACTTTCTCCAAGTCATAGCAGCTGTCCATGTATTCATATACTTCATCCCATAACTTTTCATTCTCTTCCCCGCTGCATACACGGCTAAAATAATAAGGATTAACAAGTTTGTGCCGACTGCTCCTGGGTGATTCCGGCTCTATACCCTCATAGACATAAATCAGCTTTGTGATCAGACAGTTATTTTTACGATGATTAGTACTCACTTCCAAGTCACCTTTCTTTTCCCTAAACTGCAGGGAAACATGATCCTCATCTGCATCAATATACAGATACTCTACCACCTTTTTCTCCCTATCCAGCTTCTGAAATTCAGGAAACTCCAGCTTGTGAAGCTTATTCTTTACTGTCTGTTTGCTCACATTTCCCATCAGGCTGCACGCCTCGCCACCGCGGCGGTAAGAGGTCTGTACGGCCTCTTCATACAGCTTTGCTTCTGCATCTTCTGACATACGCTCATGTGGTTCTATTCCCATGATCTGATCCAAAAGATATGCGCTTTGACCAGTTTCCTTGTTTCTAAACAGTGTTTTTGTGAACTGTACCGACCCAAGAGAAGTCAGTAGCTGCTTTTGGCTGTCTTTCTCAACTTCCCAGCGACTCTTTCTGACAAGACTATCTCTTAACATCTGATTCATATGTTCTAAAGATTCCTGAATCATTCGAAGTCCTAAAGCATGCAACTCGTTAGTCAGCCCTTGTACATACTCTGCTAATTTCTTTGGATCCTTAATAAAATCATCTTCTAATTTTTCGAAATTTTTAATGCATTTTTCCTCAAAATACTGTATACTATTGACCATAGAGAACATCCTCCTTTGTATATGATTTGGTTTGGTCACCTAATACTATATCACAAAGTGATGTTCTCTTTCTAATATTTCCGACTAAAATTTTACGCTAGCAACTCATGTTGACATTTTATAAAAACACAAAATAGAGTTCGTGTCCATTTTGACAGGATACCTCCTAAGTAGATTTTGGTTATTTACCTTGTCTACAAAAAACTTTCAAATTGGACACGAACTCTTTTATTAACACTCTATTTAACAAACAGATGGAAAACAGAACTTCCGATACGCTCTTCTTTATAAAGTAACCACCAACAACCCCACGATGCACACAATACTGATCACAATGGATAAGGAATTCAGCGCACTGGCCAGCCCCACATCCCCCTCAAGCTCCTGGGTAAAAGCAGGCGCCGCCGATGCGATGGGACTAAAAGCCAGAATCATCAACGCCTGACGCACCTCCAGGGAAAAAGGCAACAGGAAAAAGCACCCTACAGCAAACAACGCCGCCACACCGTAACGCACCGCCAGAATCCGCACGATCCTGCCAATCTGCTTCCTATCCCCGCTAAGCTTAAATCCCACACCGATCATCAACATAGCCATAAACGCATTGCCATTGGCGATAATCTCTGCAAAAGACACCACCGGCTTAGGCAGCGTCACATGCAGCAGATTCAGCACGATTATGATCACATAACAGTCAAAAGGCACAGATTTTAGCAAAGCCTTGGCAATTCTCTTTACCGAAAATCCATTATTATCCTTCACAATAGATGCCACACTATACGAACCGCCCAGACAGACACAGGCATTTCCCGTGTCAAACAAGCTGGTGGTAATCACACCCATCGGCCCCAGAAAACTCTGCACAAAGGGCATGGTGAAATTGCCGATATTATATCCGGAAGTATTCAGGATCTCAAAGGCCTGCTGCTCCCTGCCTGCCCGGCGATTCATCAACCAGCCAATCCCCATATAGACCAGCCCGCCTCCCAGCCCCAGAAGCACGATAAAAAGCAACGAAGTATCAATCTCCTTGCCGGAAAAACTATACACAATAGCCGCCGGCAATGTGATCTTGATCACAATCCCCGACAACACCCGAAAGTCACCTTCTTTGAAGAAATTAATCTTCCGCAAAGCATACCCCAACACAATGATCGCAATAAAACACCCTGCCCGGGTCACTATTTCCTGCATGGTACTTTACCAAAACCGCCACCGGACGGTTGCCCTTTCCTGTTCATCCACATCCACTTTACACCGCAAACTTCTGGTTAAACTTATCCAACAAAAGCGCCGCCACGATACCAAAGCAAATAAAGAACACGTTGATCAAGGCACTGGTGACAGACACGGTAAAGCTTCCAAAAGGAATGATCATAATCGTAGCCGCGATCACCACACCAATGATAGCATGGAACGCAACTGAATAATGATTGTTAAACAAGGAATCCACAGCCTTGGCAAACAGTATGATCGTAGCCAACGCACCGATCCCACCCGGAATCAACACTGCAAAATCCATATGTCCAATCCCTGCCACAAAAGGCTCATACAGCCCCAAAGGCATCAGCAACGTGGAAAAACTCATCCCCGGCGCGATCACAGAAAGCGCCAGACAAGCACCACAGAATAAGTACCACACAAAATTCGGCGCGATCTCCACAGAAAGCACCTTCAGACCGATCAACAGCGCAAACACCAGCACCATGGCGATCACCATAGATACATAAGAAGCCTTACTACGCCCTTTCTCTCCCGCCTCACGAAACAGAGACGGCAGCATCCCACTGATCAGACCGATAAACAGACACACTGAAGGCGCCGGATACTTCTCCAGCACAATAGACAACAAATTGGCAATTCCCAGAAAACCAATCACGCCACCGATGCCCACCGGCAAAAGCTTGGGAAAATGAGTCTTCAGCTTCCGGAACGGATCCGCCAGAAACTCCATGATCGTTTTGTAGATACCGAATACCACACAAAGCACACCACCGGAGATACCGGGCAATACTGCACCCAGACCGATCAACGCACCTTGTACCACCTTAATAAAAAATTTCATAATTGAAAAATTCTTTTCTTTGTTCATGATTCACCTCATTAAATTCAATTCACCTTTCAGTCTACCAAGTCAAACCGCTCTTGTCAACCTTGAATTTGCCGCTTCCCCTTAATGGTAGCCGCATAAGCACTATTACACAACCCCAGCACCGCGGAAGCGATAAACAGCAGCTCAATCCCCAGCGTCTGCCAGATCCACCCGCCAAACAGTGCAATGAAAATCGTGATCACATGATTAATGGACACGCCCGTAGAGATCGTCGCCTTCACTTCCTCCTCACTGTCCGCAAGATCCTGCACATACAAATTAGAGGCCATGGATGCCAGCGAAATCACCGAATCCAGCACATAGTTAACACAGCACACCACAAACGCCACCTCTCCGGAGAACAAGTGGTGGGCAAATCCATAAAAGAAGCACACGATCACCAGAATCAGCGTATCCGCCACCATAACCACCTTATACCCCAGCTTATCAATGATCCGCCCCACCACCGGGGAAGCAAAGAAGCAAGTGATGGCCGATATGGCAAACAGCAGACTGATGGTGGCTGCATTGGCCCCATAAAACAAGATCAACACATAAGGCCCAAAGGTAAAAAACACCTGCTTGCGCGCCCCATAAAACATCTCCAGCATATAATACTTGGTATATTTCTTATGAAAATAAATCCGCCGCTTATTCTTATCCGTCTCACTTTTTCCCGTAATACTCATGGAACAGGCCGCACTGACACCCGCCAACACTGCAGCCACCCCAAAGAAGATCATGTACGGCTGGTCCTTGGTGATCAGCGAAAACACACACACAATCACCAGATACCCCGCCAGAGTACCGATCTGCGTGGCCGCATTCTGCGCCCCCAGGGCCGAACCGCCGTGCCCCGGCCTGGCATATTTTAAGGACAAAGTACTCTTCATCCCAATCTGAATATGCTCACCCACAGAATACATACAGATCGCCAGCGTGGCCAACACCTTGGTCGGCGGCAACACCGCATGCATGGCCATTCCCACCAACATGATCACCGCCCCGGCCTTATACAACGTCTCCGCCGACAACATATAAAAAGCCGCCAAAATAAAGATCAACAAAATCCCCGGCAGCTCCCTGAAAAACTCCGTCACCCCACGGTCCATCTCCCCCATGCCGACCACTTCCGCCAGGAAATTGTCCAGCATGCCTTTGTACAGACCGTAGGACAGGCCTGTGATCAGGATGGACAGCAGGAAGACCTTGTATTTGGAGCCTTCCTGGAACACATTTTTAAATTGTGGAATTAAACTCTTTTGTTTCATGACCATATTTCTCTTTCGTTTTTTACTTTTTATCTTACTTTAGGCGCGCTTCCTTCTTCGGTCCCCCGCCATTTGCCAACTTATTCCTCTGCACCTGTTTGAACCATCCGCTCAAACACATACTCCGTATCCGAAGACAACTCCTCCCGATACACAAACCCCAACCTGTCAAACGTCTTCATCTCCCGGGGATCCTCAACCTTTCCCTCCGCCAAAAACCGTACCATCTCCCCACGGGCCATCTTGGCATAGGTACTCTTCTGCACCAATTTCCCCTTCACCCGCTCGGCAAAAATACAAGTGATCAGCGTATCCTGCGCCGTCAGATACTTCTCCACACACCGGGAATACTCCTTGGACGCCAGATTAATGATCACCCCATCCTCATCCCTAACCTCCCCATAAATCCTGTCCCCCCACAGCTCATACAGATCCTTACAACCCCCTATGGCCGCCTTCGCCTGCATCTCCAACCGATAAGGCACCACCCCGTCCATAGGCCGCAGCACCCCATAAAACCCCGACAAAATCCGCAAATGCTCCTGAATATACACAAGATGCGCATCCTCAAACACCGCCGGCGCCATATACTGATACGAAATTCCCTCATAAGCCAAAACCGCCGGCGTCAAATTCCCCCGAAGCGTCAGACCCCCGCGAAGCTCCATCCGCTTCAGCCGCTCCACATTCTGCCTTGCGATTCCTTCATTACAACTCCAAAGCGCTTTCAGCTCCTCATATGACCTAGCCTTAAGCCACTTCAAAATCTCTTCCGTCTGCTCCAAAAACACCGGAAACCCCAGACATTCCAGGGTATCCGTATCCACATTCATCCTTTTGGCCGGAGACATAATAATCTTCATTCCAACTCACCCAGCATCTTTTCCGGGTCCTCCGCCACTTTCACCTTATCATTGGCCTTAATGATCACACCCTCCTCATCAATCAGATAAGTAGTGCGCACCACACCCATGGACACCTTGCCGTAATTCTTCTTTTCCTTCCACACATCATAAGCCTTGATCACCTCAAGCTCCGGGTCGGAGAGAAGCGGGTAAGAAAGGGCATACTTTTCCTCGAACTTCTTGTGCGAGGATACGGAGTCCTTGCTGATACCGATGACTACCGCGCCTTTTTCTGTGAACTGCGGGTGACGCTCGGAGAAACCGCAGGCTTGCTTCGTGCAGCCGGGCGTGTTATCCTTTGGGTAAAAATATAAGATTACCTTCTTTCCTTTGTATTGAGATAACGTGTGTATTGTTCCGTTTTGGTCCGGCAGCGTGAAAGCTGGGGCCTTGGTTCCTGCTTTTAACATTGATTGCCTCCTGGTGGGTTTTCTTGTATAAGTTCGTCGTTTATAAACCTTTGATGCATCCTCAAAGTTCTTCTTTTCTTCTAAGAATGCCTTTATCTTCTGCAACTTCTTCAATAATGCTTTTCTTTACAACAAGATTGACCGGCCTTTCCTTTTTTCCTGCCAGTCTTCCAATTGGTTCTTTGGTATAAACTAAATATGTATCATCATCGAATGGCCACTTCTTATAGTACACCTTATTGTTATTCTCATATGTTCCACTCAAGCTACCCTTAGAGATTTTCTCTGCGTACTCTCTAAGCCTTCCCTCCACGAAATATTTCTCTTCCACTTTCTTCTTTAGTTTATTTCTCTCAACCAAAGCATAGTACGCATACTCAATACTTTCAACTGTCAATAATTTTCTGTCTGCATGAGGCCATATAAACATGTAATACTCTGTTTCTAATTCATCATTTATAAACCATCCAATATTACCACTCGAACTATTTAATAGTTCGAGTGCAAATGTAGGTAATGGTCCCTCTTCTCTGTAGATATAATCCATTTGAGCTTTTTCATCAACAATATATCTTATCCCATTTTTTAAATATATTACATCTATGCCTTGCTTTTGCCTCTTTTCATCCTCGATAAATTGCTTTTTTACTTCTGTACCATCAGCATTAACAAGCCTTGAATAATAGTAATTGCGCATAAATTGATTCATTAACACTTCACTTTTTTTGTCTACTTCATAGTTTGAATGGACGTTAGGATCAAATACAGGTTTTGTATCATAGTTCTTGTTGAAATCAGGACAAAAACCCAAATATTTCACTCCTGCTTCTGTTTTGCAATATTGCAAATGTCCTGTTATATATCCCATTTTATATATAAATATAATTGATTTACCTTCCAACAGGTTTTCTTGCTCAACTTCAGAAAATACATGTTCACCCCAAATATTCTTAAAGCGCACTTTGTTTTCATCGCCTAAAGAATCTTTCCACATTCCATATACATAATTGTTGCAAATTTCTATTACTCTCATCCTGTACATCAACCCCTATTACAGATCTTTCTCTTCTGCAACATTTCAAGAATAGCACTCACTACTCTTTATCAAATATTTTACTCAATGTAACTTCCATATCTCTAACCAAATCTACTACCAAAGCATTACCCATCATAAATCTACGCTTATTTACTGGCATTTCAATTCTTTCACCATTTACTAGGCAATACTTTGTATGATCTGTTGGAAATCCTTGTATACGTTCTGTTTCACAAGCTGTCAACAATCTTATTTCTCCGCTTACCCTATCTCTTACGATATGAGTAGTTCGGCTAAAGCTACCTTCAGAAGTCAGCATAGTACGAGCAGGCTTATCATACCTATCAATCATAGGAATCGCTCCCTCAGAAAAAATATACTCATGACCATTGGCAGCCTTTCTCGGTAATTTCTTTGCGCCTTTTAAATATTGCCATGTTTGCCTATCCTCCTTAGATAACAAACCACGTGTTTCATCACTATGAGTTACACTAGGTTTTGTATAATATAACTTATCTTCAGGAATAAAATATTGAGCATCAACAGGTTCTGTTTCCATGATATCTCCCAATGTGATGTGCTTCCCATCATATTTAGGAATTGTCTTAAATGTGTATATCATACCATCCTTCATGATACCTGTATTTTCGAAACCAAAACTAAATGACTCAGACAACTCACCAAGTCCCATCGGAAGTTCTTCAATCTGCAATTTTTTAGAATCCTCGTCAAGAACAGGGAATGTTTCTGCAAAAAAACCGCACTTGATCAAAACGTCTCTCATTCCCATTCTTTTATCTTCTATCTGTCCTGCAACATTATATTTAATCTTAGTCTCAATATCTTTACAGTAATTAGTATCATTCTTATACGCAAAAATAAAGGTTCTTCTCCGCCTTTGCTGATAACCGTATTCTGCCGCATTGATAACACGCCATTCAACTGTATATCCTTCATCTCGCAAACATGCTAAAATAATTGCAAAATCCCGACCGCGTTGTTTAGCTGGAGACTTGATCAATCTATCCACATTTTCAAGCAGTACAAACGGCGGTTTTTTTTCTTCCAATGTCTCTCTAATAGACCACCAGAGTATACCTTTCTTACCTTCAAGACCTTTTGATGTTGCCAATGAGGACGCCACCGAATAATCCTGACAAGGGAATCCACCAACCAGCAGATTAAAATCAGGCAATACACTCTTATCTACTTCTTCAATGTTGCAATTAGTTGTATCTTGTCCATTTTTATCAAGACGCGTTCCAAAATTATGAACATAACAACTATGTGCATACTGTGTGTTTTTTTCAGCAGGTTCCCACTGACTAAACCATACAGTATCCCATTTTTCTTCTTTTTTTAAATCATCCAGCGTCTTAATTCTATTAAGTCCGCATCTGAATCCCCCTACTCCCGCAAACAATTCACATACTGTCTTTTTCAAAATTGTGTACTCCTTTATCTCTGTGCGAACGATCGTTCTGATTTATATTACCACATTATTACTATTTTGTAAAGATCCCTTTTTACATTTTTACTACATTTAATCCTGCAAAAAATTCTGATCTAACTGACTCAAAATGTAACTATTGTTCAACCAAAAGCACTGTTTCGGATAGTGTCTTCCATCCGGCAATTCATAAGTGTCTTGGGCGTTCCTTGCATGTGGCCTAACATGACACACTTGATTCGCTGAAGCCTTTGGAAGATTATTATAATATTTTCCATTTACGACATTTATCTGTAGACCTTGTAACAAAACTGCTTTCGTTTCTTCCCAGACTTCCTTTACATTTCCTTCCAAGTCTTTATATGGTATGTTCCAGAACTGACAGCCACATAAATGCAATTTGTTATTCTTATCAAACTTATATACTACAAATAAAAATCTCGTTTCTCTTAAATAATTACCAAATGTTGAATCATCCCATTCTTCCTCAACAAGCTCTTTGAACTTAAATGTTGGAAACGACATGTTTTCTTTAATCTTTCCATTCTTTCCTATACGAATCGTTTTTACGGCAATATTTGCTTTTTCAAACTCCTCTGCTTTATTACCCTTAATCCCTAGTATTCTATACGCTAAGATCGCCTCTAAGTTTTTAGGCTCCTTCTGATATTCAATCTCGAATTCACCACACAATGCATCAACTGAATATCCACAATAAGCATTAACCTTTTTTACCACATAATCTTCAAAAGACTCCTCAACTTTATCTTTAACGATTGGTTCATATGTATTCTTCCCAGATGCAATATAATTGTTCAGTACATATGTCATGTAAGAACTCTTGAACGCAAATGCCCTCGGTTTTGCTAATTCAGTATTAAATGGTTGTTCCCGTCTATCTTCGGAAGTTGCCGCCTTTGTCGCCGCACCCAAATACATTGTATCGCCTTCAGAAAGTTCATGGGCTTTTCCAGCACGTATTTTCGATACAATAATTTCATAATCATGCCTTATTATCTTTAAGTCCTGTTCCGGAGGCGTAAATAATTTTGAAAAACTGATCCTATAATCCAGATTATATCTTATTTCTTTTTGGTATAAATAATATACCAACAGAAGTAAACGACACTTGTTCCAGAAATGACTATTATCAAAACCTTCGTTAACCACTTTAAAATAGTCAATCATGGACAAAACCAATCTTTCTTTCGCAATATACTCACCTTTAGAATTAATCTTATACGGCGTTACTTTTAATTCCACCCCTGCTTCAAAAAAATCCGCTCTAGAGGCATTATTACACTCATAATGAAAAAACTTCTTTTCAATTATTTCACCAAGATTTCCTTTACTGCGTTTTGCTTCCGATACATCAATTACACCATAAGATCCACTTTCACGAACTCCCATCTGCCGTCTAGCATCATCTTCATCCCAGATTTCACGAAAACTCTTGCCGACAAGCTTCTGCGAATATTTTTCTATTGATATTGGATCCGTTTTATCGTACTCCTCAAAATACTTCATCCTCGTCCTCCACTTTTTCTTGCATCATTGTATCGAAGATCATCTCTTCTATGACTTTAACACATTCATCCGTATTATGCAAAATTTCTTTTCCCCAAAAATGGATTACCGTCCAACCCATATACAACAGCTCTTTATCTTTCTCCACATCACGCTCCATGTTTCGCTCTATCTTCGGGATCCAATAATCCGGATTTTTTCCTTTTTGAAGCTTCGGCTTAAGTATCTCCCAATCCTTCCCATGAAAAAACTCACTGTCGCAGAATATCGCTATCTTATATTGGGTCAGCGCAATGTCAGGCCTTCCGGGAAGTGTTTTGCAGTTTTTGCAATAACGATGGCCCTTGCGCCACAATGCTTTCCGTAGCACCACTTCGATACTTGTATCTTTTCCTTTGATACGACTCATATTCTCATGACTCTTTTGTGATACTTCACCATGAAATCGGGGCTCTTTATTCATTTCAGACTTCATAGCTAAACATTTTCCTCTCTACTAATCATCCCGTTCTATTAGTACCTTTAATAAACTCTGTCTACTTTCTCTATTGTATTTTGCTCATGATAATATTTACCATATACTACTTTTTATAATGTAACTATTTTTGTTTGTCCATATTATGCCGTTAATTTCCTTTTTATTATAAAACCTTTAATGCATTTCTTTAAAAGCACAACTTAAGGAATACGTTCCTCGTAAGAAACAATCACAGTTCAAACAATTTATTAATAAGAATTATATCAAAGTTCATGACAGGAACTTAACTTCTATAATACCAAGCTTATGCTCCAGAATCATTACAGATTTATTGAATAGTTCCGGATAACTTATTTCTCAAATTACA
>JAZQGM010000027.1:0-8703 GCA_045540075.1 Acetatifactor sp.
ACTTGCAGATGCTATCAAGAAGAACATTCATGAGCTTATTCCCAAGCATATAACAAAGGAAGATATTATTGCTTCCATTAACTATAATATGCATCTTGAGTACGGCCTGGGCAACGATGACGATATCGACCATCTGGGCAACAGACGTATCCGTGCGGTAGGTGAGCTTTTGCAGAATCAGTATCGTATTGGTCTGTCCAGAATGGAGAGAGTGGTTCGTGAGCGTATGACCACTCATGATGCTGAGGATATTTCTCCTCAGTCCCTGATCAATATTAAGCCTGTTACAGCTGCAGTGAAGGAATTCTTCGGATCCTCCCAGCTGTCACAGTTCATGGACCAGAATAACCCTCTGGGCGAGCTGACACATAAGAGACGTCTGTCTGCATTGGGTCCTGGCGGTTTGTCCCGAGACCGAGCCGGATTCGAGGTTCGAGATGTACACTACTCCCACTACGGAAGAATGTGTCCTATTGAGACACCCGAAGGTCCTAACATTGGTCTGATCAACTCTTTGGCAAGCTATGCACGTATCAACGAGTATGGTTTTGTAGAGGCGCCTTATCGTGTGATCGATAAAACAGATCCTGCCAACCCTCGAGTAACAGAAGAGGTAGTATATATGACGGCAGATGAAGAAGATAATTACCATGTAGCTCAGGCTAGTGAAGCTTTGGATGCGGAAGGACATTTTGTTCGTAAATCTGTGTCAGGTCGTTACCGTGAAGAGACTCAGGAATATCCCAGAACCATGTTTGATTACATGGACGTATCTCCTAAGATGGTATTCTCAGTGGCTACTGCACTGATTCCTTTCCTGGAGAACGACGATGCGAACCGTGCACTGATGGGTTCTAACATGCAGCGTCAGGCAGTGCCTCTTTTGACCACGGAAGCACCTGTAGTCGGAACCGGTATGGAAGTGAAGACTGCTGTTGACTCCGGTGTATGTCAGGTGGCCAAGAAGTCAGGTACTGTAACCTATGTATCTTCCAGTGTGATCCGTATTGCTTATGATGACGGTGAGAAGGAAGAGTTCCATTTGACCAAGTTTGCAAGAAGTAACCAGTCTAACTGTTACAATCAGAAGCCTATCGTATTCAAGGGCGACCATGTGTTAGCAGGTCAGGTTATCGCTGATGGTCCTTCTACCAAGGATGGTGAGCTTGCTCTTGGTAAGAATCCACTGATCGGATTTATGACCTGGGAAGGTTATAACTATGAGGATGCTGTTCTGTTAAGTGAAAGACTGGTGATGGAAGATGTATATACTTCCGTTCACATTGAAGAATATGAGGCAGAAGCACGTGACACCAAATTAGGACCCGAGGAAATTACTCGTGATGTTCCCGGTGTGGGTGATGACGCGCTGAAGGATCTGGATGACAGAGGAATCATCCGTATCGGTGCAGAGGTTCGCGCCGGTGATATTCTGGTTGGTAAGGTTACACCTAAGGGTGAGACGGAGCTGACCGCAGAGGAGAGATTGCTTCGTGCTATTTTCGGTGAAAAGGCGAGAGAAGTAAGAGATACCTCTTTGAAAGTTCCTCACGGTGAATATGGTATTGTAGTAGATGCCAAGATATTTACCAGAGAAAATTGTGACGAATTATCTCCTGGTGTAAATCAGGCAGTTCGTATTTATATTGCACAGAAGAGAAAGATTTCCGTAGGTGATAAGATGGCAGGCCGTCACGGTAACAAGGGTGTAGTTTCCCGCGTGCTGCCGGTTGAAGATATGCCTTATCTGCCTAACGGACGTCCTCTGGATATCGTGCTGAATCCTCTGGGCGTGCCTTCCCGTATGAATATCGGACAGGTATTGGAAATCCATCTTTCTCTGGCTGCCAAGGCGCTGGGCTTTAACGTAGCTACGCCTGTGTTTGACGGAGCCAACGAGAATGATATCATGGATACTTTGGATCTGGCTAATGATTACGTAAATCTGGAGTGGGAAGAGTTTGAGGCAAAGTATAAGGAAGAGCTGTTGCCTGAAGTAGTGGATTATCTGTACGAGAATAGAGAGCACAGAAATCTTTGGAAGGGTGTGCCTATTTCCCGTGACGGTAAAGTGCGTCTTCGTGACGGACGTACCGGTGAGTATTTTGATAGTGCTGTTACCATTGGACACATGCATTATCTGAAGCTCCATCATCTGGTAGACGATAAGATCCATGCCCGTTCTACCGGTCCGTACTCCTTAGTTACCCAGCAGCCTCTGGGTGGTAAAGCGCAGTTCGGTGGACAGCGTTTCGGTGAGATGGAAGTTTGGGCACTGGAAGCCTACGGTGCATCTTACACATTGCAGGAGATCCTGACAGTGAAATCCGATGACGTGGTAGGACGTGTGAAGACTTATGAAGCAATTATTAAGGGAGATAACATTCCTGCTCCCGGAATTCCTGAATCCTTTAAGGTACTCCTTAAGGAACTGCAGGCACTTGGTCTGGATGTGAAAGTACTTCGCGAGGATCAGACAGAAGTGGAGATCATGGAAACTATCGATTATGGTGACAGCGACTATCGCTTTGAGATGGAAGGCGATCATAAGTATAACGATATGGACAGTGAATCACTTGGTGAAATGGGTTATCAGAAGCAGGAGTTCGACGAGGATAGCGGCGAGCTTGTGAGTGCCGATGATGATCTGGATATGGATGATTACGATGACGACTTCGATGGAGAAGACGATGAATTCTAATATGGAAGGGAGTGCCATATATGTCAGAAACAATGAGTGCAAACTACCAACCGATGACATTTGATGCCATTAAGATTGGATTAGCTTCACCGGATAAGATCCGTGAGTGGTCTCATGGAGAGGTGTTAAAGCCTGAGACCATCAACTACAGAACCTTAAAGCCTGAAAGGGAAGGTCTGTATTGTGAGAAAATCTTTGGACCCAGCAAGGACTGGGAATGTCATTGTGGTAAATACAAGAAAATCAGATATAAAGGTGTAGTCTGCGATAGATGTGGCGTTGAAGTAACCAAGGCCAGTGTTCGCAGAGAGCGTATGGGACATATCGAGCTGGCAGCTCCGGTTTCCCACATCTGGTATTTTAAGGGAATACCCAGCCGTATGGGTCTGGTTCTGGATCTGTCCCCCAGAGTACTTGAGAAAGTGTTGTACTTTGCATCTTATATCGTACTGGACCCCGGTGAGTCCAACCTGGAATTAAAGCAGATATTGTCTGAGAGAGAGTATCAGGATGCCAGAGAGACCTGGGGCAATAAATTCCGTGTAGGTATGGGTGCGGAAGCCATTCAGGAGCTTCTTAAGGCTATTGACCTGGAGAAGGAATCCGTAGAGCTGAAGGCTGGATTAAAAGAATCTTCCGGACAGAAGCGTGCCCGTATCATTAAGAGACTGGAAGTAGTGGAAGCATTCCGTGAATCCGGTAACAGGCCTGAGTGGATGGTAATGGATGTGATCCCTGTGATCCCCCCTGATCTGCGTCCTATGGTTCAGCTGGATGGTGGTCGTTTTGCTACCTCTGACCTGAATGATCTGTATAGAAGAATCATTAACAGAAATAACCGTCTGAAGAGACTGTTGGAGCTGGGTGCTCCTGATATTATCGTTCGCAACGAGAAGAGAATGCTGCAGGAAGCGGTAGATGCTCTGATCGACAACGGCAGAAGAGGACGTCCTGTTACCGGCCCCGGCAACAGAGCACTGAAGTCTCTGTCCGATATGCTGAAGGGTAAATCCGGTCGTTTCCGTCAGAACCTGTTAGGTAAGCGTGTAGACTATTCCGGACGTTCTGTTATCGTGGTAGGTCCTGAACTGAAGATTTATCAGTGTGGTCTGCCCAAGGAGATGGCAATCGAGTTGTTTAAGCCCTTTGTTATGAAGGAGCTGGTATATAAGGGCATCAGCCAGAATATTAAGAATGCCAAGAAGCTGGTGGAGAGACTGGACACTCAGGTATGGGATGTGCTGGAAGAGGTTATCAAAGAGCATCCTGTTATGCTGAACCGTGCGCCTACACTGCACAGACTGGGTATTCAGGCATTTGAACCCATTCTGGTTGAGGGTAAGGCGATCAAGCTTCATCCCCTGGTATGTACCGCATTCAATGCGGACTTCGACGGTGACCAGATGGCGGTACACCTTCCTCTGTCCGTAGAGGCACAGGCAGAATGTCGTTTCCTGCTGTTGTCTCCCAACAACCTGTTAAAGCCTTCCGATGGTGGCCCTGTGGCCGTTCCTTCCCAGGATATGGTGCTTGGTATCTATTATCTGACCCAGGAAAGACCTGGTGCTGTAGGTGAAGGCAAGTTCTTTAAGAATGTAAATGAAGCCATTTTGGCTTATGAGAATAAAGCTTGTACACTGCATTCCAGAATCACTGTCCGTGTGACTAAGAAGAATGCTGAGGGCGAGCTTGTAAGCGGTAATGTAGAATCCACTTTGGGCCGTTTCATCTTCAATGAGATCCTGCCTCAGGATCTGGGCTTTGTGGACAGAAGTGTGCCTGAGAATTTACTGAAGTTGGAGGTTGATTTCCATGTAGGTAAGAAGGGTCTGAAGCAGATCCTGGAGAAGGTTATCAATACCCATGGAGCTTCCAAGACTGCAGAAGTACTGGATGACGTTAAGGCAATCGGTTATAAGTATTCAACCAGAGCTGCCATGACCGTATCCATTTCCGATATGACCGTGCCTGAGAAGAAGCCGGAGCTTTTGGCTACTGCACAGGCAACTGTAGATAAGATCTCTGCTAACTTCCGCCGTGGTCTCATCACAGAAGAAGAAAGATACCGTGCTGTTGTAGAGACCTGGAACGAGACTGATAAGGAGCTGACAGATGTACTGTTGGCCGGCCTGGATAAGTATAACAACATCTTCATGATGGCTGACTCCGGTGCCCGTGGTTCCAACCAGCAGATCAAACAGCTGGCAGGTATGCGTGGTCTGATGGCTGATACAACCGGTAGGACCATCGAGTTGCCGATTAAGTCTAACTTCCGTGAAGGTCTGGACGTACTGGAGTACTTTATGTCCGCTCACGGTGCACGTAAGGGTCTGTCCGATACCGCTCTGCGTACAGCAGACTCTGGTTACCTGACAAGACGAATGGTTGACGTATCCCAGGAACTGATCATCCGTGAGGTTGACTGCTGTGAAGGCAAGGCTGAAGTTCCTGGAATGGTCGTAAAAGCATTTATGGATGGCAAGGAGACCATTGAAGGTCTGAAGGATCGTATCACAGGAAGATATACCTGCGAAGAGATTAAGGATCGTGACGGCAATACCATCGTAAAACGTAACCATATGATCACACCCAGCCGCGCTGCAAAGATTTTAAGCGTAGGCGTAAATGAGAATGGTGAGCCTGTAGAGGCAGTGAAGATCCGTACCATTCTGACCTGTCGCTCTCATGTAGGTATCTGTGCAAAATGTTACGGTGCCAACATGGCAACCGGTGAAGCTGTTCAGGTAGGTGAAGCAGTAGGTATCATTGCTGCACAGTCTATCGGTGAGCCCGGTACACAGTTGACCATGAGAACCTTCCATACCGGTGGTGTGGCAGGTGATGATATCACACAGGGTCTTCCCCGTGTAGAAGAGCTTTTTGAGGCGAGAAAGCCCAAAGGTCTTGCCATTATTGCTGAATTTGCCGGTAAGGCAGAGATCCGCGATACCAAAAAGAAGCGTGAAGTAGTGATCACCAATGATGAGACCGGTGAATCTAAGGCATATTTGATCCCTTACGGTTCCCGTATCAAGGTACTGGATGGTCAGGTACTGGAAGCCGGTGATGAACTAACTGAAGGTAGTGTAAATCCTCACGACTTGTTGAAGATCAAAGGAATCCGTGCAGTACAGGATTATATGCTCCGAGAAGTTCAGAGAGTATATCGTCTGCAAGGTGTAGATATCGCTGATAAGCATATTGAAGTGATCGTTCGTCAGATGCTGAAGAAGATCCGTATTGAGAATAACGGAGATACAGATTTCCTTCCCGGAACACTGGTAGACATCCTTGATTATGAAGATATGAATGAAAAGCTGCTTGCAGAAGGCAAACAGCCGGCAGAAGGCAAACAGGTAATGCTTGGTATTACCAAAGCAGCTCTTGCTACCAACTCCTTCCTGTCTGCAGCATCTTTCCAGGAGACCACTAAGGTTCTGACAGAAGCTGCTATCAAGGGTAAGGTTGATCCATTGATCGGTCTGAAGGAGAATGTAATCATCGGTAAGTTGATTCCCGCAGGTACCGGTATGAAGAGATATCGTGATACCAGACTGAGCACTGATGCGGTGGAAACTATTTCCTTTGATGAAGAAAATTTTGAAGAGGAAATATTAGACTTTTCTGTGGAAGATGAGACTGAAGATGAAATGCTGACAGAAGATTTTGCAGATGGTGCAGAGGAACTGTCTGAAGATGATGCATTTGATGAAGAGGTAGTAGAAGCAGAAGATTCAGAAGAAGTCTTAGACTTTGAAGAATAAGAAGTGACGGAGAACAAAAGTGTCGTGGAAAGCTGCGGCACTTTTGTTACCTTAATGCAGACAGGAAACGGTCCAATAGGCTGGACTATAGTTACATTGTGACCGGGCGCAAGGATGAATAAGGAGAAACTCTATGAAAGTATTAGTTACAGGTGTAAAAGGACAGCTTGGTTACGATGTGGTAAAGGAGCTGGAGAAGAGAGGGATGACCGCTGTCGGAGTGGATATCGATGAAATGGATATCACAGATGCAGAGAGTGTAAATAAAGTAATTAAGGAAGCAGCACCGGACGGTGTCATACACTGTGCCGCTTATACTGCGGTAGATGCAGCAGAAGATAATGTGGATCTGTGCAGAAGAGTAAATGCTGGCGGCACTGCCAACATTGCCAAGGTGTGCAGAGAACTGGATATTAAGATGATGTATATCAGCACGGATTATGTGTTTGACGGTCAGGGTACAAGACCTTGGGAGCCTGATGATGCCAGGAATCCTTTGAATGTATATGGTCAGACCAAATACGAAGGAGAGGTGGCTGTCGCGGATGCTTTGAATAAGTACTTTATTGTGCGTATAGCCTGGGTGTTTGGTGTGAACGGTAAAAACTTTATCAAGGCGATCCTGAACAAAGCAAAGACAGTAGATACCTTGACGGTTGTAAATGATCAGTTTGGTTCACCCACATATACCTTTGATCTTGCCAGACTTCTGGTTGACATGATTGTGACAGACAAGTATGGATTTTACCATGCTACGAATGAAGGCATCTGTACCTGGTACGAATTTGCCTGCGAGATCATACGTCAGGCCGGCATGGATACCAAGGTACTTCCTGTTTCGGCAGACCAGTATCCGGCCAAGGCAAAACGCCCTACCAACAGTCGTATGAGCAAGGAAAAACTGACAGAGAATGGTTTTGAGAAGCTTCCAACGTGGCAGGATGCTTTGGCGCGATATTTGGATATTATTTTATAAAATGTCTGATAAAAATCAAAAAAACTCTTGACAATACTTCCGCAAACAAGTATACTAAACAAGTGTGCCAGCACATGTTTTTTTGGTGCGCAGCATGCAAATAGTATTTTGTTTGCGGATATTTTTTATATCTGTGAATAAAATGGAAAAATTTATCAATACTAAGAAAGAGGTGAAACAGAATGCCAACATTTAACCAGTTAGTAAGAAAAGGACGTGAGACAACAGCTAAGAAGTCTACTGCACCTGCTCTGCAGAAGGGATACAACTCTCTGCACAAGAAGGCTACAGATGCTTCCGCTCCTCAGAAGAGAGGCGTATGTACTGCTGTTAAGACAACAACTCCTAAGAAGCCTAACTCCGCGCTTAGAAAGATCGCCAGAGTTCGTCTTTCCAACGGAATCGAAGTTACAAGCTACATTCCCGGTGAAGGTCACAACCTGCAGGAGCACAGCGTTGTTCTGATCAGAGGTGGAAGAGTTAAAGACTTACCTGGTACCAGATACCACATCATCCGTGGTACCCTTGATACTGCAGGTGTTGCTAACAGAAAGCAGGCCCGTTCCAAATACGGCGCTAAGAGACCTAAGGCTGCTAAGAAGTAATCTGACGGTCAGTTGAGAGTACCACTCAAACGTAACTAAGAAAAGTGTTGGATTTCTGTAATACAGATATAACAGCACGTACACTTGGGGAAACACATGTGAGTACCGATGATTTAATAGTTCATTATTATTAAGGAGGGAAGAACCGTGCCACGTAAAGGACATATTCAGAAGAGAGATGTATTAGCTGATCCTTTATACAACAACAAAGTAGTGACCAAGCTGATCAACAACATCATGTTGGATGGTAAGAAGGGCGTTGCTCAGAAGATTGTATACGGAGCATTTGCTAAGGTAGAAGAGAAGGCTGGAAAGCCCGCTCTGGAAGTATTTGAAGAGGCTATGAACAATATCATGCCTGTTCTGGAAGTAAAAGCAAGACGTATCGGTGGTGCTACCTATCAGGTACCTATCGAGGTTAGAGCTGACAGACGTCAGGCACTTGGCCTTCGTTGGTTAACTGCTTATTCTCGTAAGAGAGCAGAGAAGACCATGGAAGACAGACTTGCAAACGAGATTTTAGATGCAGCTAACAATACCGGCGCATCTGTTAAGAAAAAAGAAGAAGTTCACAAAATGGCAGAAGCAAACAAGGCTTTTGCTCATTACAGATTCTAGTATAGGAGGGAAAAATCTTGGCTGGAAGAGAATATCCAT
>JAZQGM010000028.1:0-38123 GCA_045540075.1 Acetatifactor sp.
CTGGCTTCCACAGGAATCACCAGATAATCAGAGGCACACAGAAGGTTCATGACCCATCCGCCCAGAGTAGGGGGTGCATCCAGCAATATGTAATCATATTCACTGCTCTCTTTTATTGTTTTTAAAAGCTTACGCAGGATAAATTCTCTCTGCCACTTGGTAAAAAGTTCATATTCGATGGAACTCATCAAAGTGGAGGAAGGAACCAGATCCACGTTTTCAAAGGGTGTGGAAATAATATAGTTCTTTAAGTCTTTTTGCTCTTTGATGGCGTGATAAAGGTTCTTGCCGTTTCTGGCGTATTCCAACACAGTTTCCTCATCCAGGAAGGAAAGGGAAAGATTCAGCTGCATGTCACCATCTAACATCAATACTTTCTTGCCGGACTGGGCAAGGGCTGCGCCTACATTGGAACAGGTTGTGGATTTGCCGCTTCCGCCTTTGTTATTGGCAAAGCAGATTACAGTTGTCTTTTTCATGGCTTTGTCCTCTTTCATTGTCTTTTTCTGAATAGTTACTCTTCTTCCTTAAACTGCTCCGCCAATGTCTTATTTACCTTCTTACGGGTAATTTCCATCAGCCCAAGCGGTGTAATATCAACCACAGTGGTGTGAACAGGATCCTTCTTTACCAATTCTTTCATGGTATTCAGAAGCTTCTCTTGTCTTGTAGTATCCTGCATATTAATAAAGTCGATGAGAATGATTCCGGAAAGGTTGCGCAGACGAATCTGCCGTGCGATTTCCCCGGCTGCTTCCAGATTAATCCGGTAAAAAGCTTCATCAGACACCTTTCTGGCGTCGTATTTGCCCGAATTAACGTCGAAAACAGTCAGAGCCTCTGTAACATCTACCACAAGGTAAGCTCCTGATTTGAGCCAAATACGGCGTGACAGGGCGTCTGCTATTCTGGTGTCAAGGCTGTATAGTTTTTTTAACGGGTAAGAGGCATCTGTATAAAGTCGTAGTGTTTTTCCACGCTCTTGAAAAAATGGAACCATCTCTTCATAAAGCCCGGGGCAGTCAGTGACCACTTCTTCATATTCTCCCACCGGTATTTGGCAGACGCATACCTCCCAAGGCGTCTGGGGCGCAGACAAACAGGTAAAACAGGTGTTATGCATTGCTTTGGCAAAGAGCTTCGCAAATTGCGTTTCCAACTCTTCCAACTCCAATAGAAAAATTCTTTCGCCTTGCTCTTGCTCCAGTAAAACAGCTGCTTCTGTTCGGATCACCACACTGTAAGGAGGGAGTTGTTCTATATAAGGAGGCATCTGCCCAGAGTGTCTATAGTTCCTATCTTTATCAATCAGACCATTCTCCTGAAGAACTTCACATACTCTGCTCTTCTGCTCTTTTGAAAGCTTGGAGGAGATGCCGATTTTGCAGGAATCTGTGGTAAAAACGGCGTATCGTCCTTGCAGAGTGATTTTTGTGGTAGCCGCAGCCTGTTTGGTCTTAAGAGCATCCCGTTCTATTTGCAAAAGCAGCTCATCGCCTTCCAGAATGCGCCCATCAAAGCTTCTGTTTACCATAAAAGGAGCCTTGCACTGTTTGGTCGGCAGGTATACCAGCTCTTTATCTGCAATCTCGACAAAGCAGGCATCCATATTTTTACAGACGTTTTTTACTTTGCCAAGATAAATGGCACCTACACGGCTTTGCTTCTTGGGAAACAAAGCTGCTTGAAGCAGTCTGTTATCATGAAGAAGAAAGGCGCCTTTTCTATCCTGAACGGCAGTGATCAGAAGCTTTCCCTGACCGGTACTGCCTAGTTCCGGGTTGGGCTCATGGATAGATGTGTGAATCAGCCTGCTCATACCATATCTTCTCCAATGGCATCCAGAGGCACAAATTCAAGGGAATCATTTGTCCCCACATTGGTATAAACCTCTTCTCTGGTGATCATTAAAGCATTCTCAGCAAGAGTTTCCCCATACATGGCAAGAAAAGCTTCCATGACTTTGCCGGGTTTGATGTTACCTGCACTGGAGGCATCTACCAGCATCATAATACTATGCAAAGCGGATATGTTTTCCGCCACCACAAGCTTCATTTCATAGATACCGGGCCGGATATCCACTTCCTTCACACCTGTCTTTGTTTCTTTTGTGACAAGAATCTGCTCCATGGCAAGGAAGGCATCCAGTTTTTCTGAGAGATTCCCTGCATCATCTTTTGACAGGAAAGGTTCCCGACCTTCCCGAAAACGCACTGTATATCTGGCTGCCGCCACGCTTGCCATGGCATTACCCGCATGTTCCGGCAGCATTTTCACACTTGTTACTTCAATACCCGGAGCACCCACATGGTTCAACCTCTCCATCATATCCTGACTGGTAGTGACACTGTTACATTCAATGTCCATATATTCCCCGTTACTTTCAAGTCCTACACCTAAGGGTGCCGCAAAAGACATAATCTGGTGGGGGCTGAACCCGGCGGTGTATGCAACATCAATCTCGGCCCTTCGTATGGCTTTCTGGAAATAGCGCATCACATCCAGATGTCCGATATAGCGGATGGGACCGAACTTACGGAATTTGACTCTTACTTTCATAACACTTCCTCATTTCCTACACGTTCTTCGAAGCAGATGCCGCCGCCAAAACGATTGGCACCGCAGCCTTGGCATTTTAGCTTACAATTTGCAGAGATTTCTCCCCTTTGGGCTTTCAGCCATTCTCTCTTTAAGAATTCCTTGGTCACACCACAGTCAATGAAGTCCCAAGGGAAAATCTCATCCAGATCCCTTTCCCGTGTATTATAAAAATCTATGGTCAAGCCGCATTCCTCAAAAGCTTCCAACCATTTGTCATTCTTGAAATATTCTCCCCAGGCATCATAAAAACAGCCTTTTTCGTAGACCTTTAAAAGCACCTTGGACAATCTTCTGTCGCCTCGTGCCAGTACGCCTTCCAAAACGCTTGCATCTGCTTCGTGCCAGTTGTATTTGATACTTTTCTGGTTCAGCTGCTCTTTCACAGCCTGCTTGGTCTGGTAAGCCTTCTCCAAAAACTCCTCTTTCGTACACTGCCTTGCCCACTGAAAAGGAGTAAAAGGCTTGGGGATAAAGAATGAGGTACTGGCTACGATCTGCACCTTGCCATTCTTACGCTCTTCCTTGGGCACGGTATCAAAAAAGGTGGCTGCGATTTTATTGGAAAGCTCTGCTATACCCCTGATATCTTCCTCAGTCTCTGTAGGAAGCCCCAACATGAAATACAGCTTCACTCTGGTCCAGCCGCCCTTAAAGGCAAGAGCCGCACCGTTTAAGATCACTTCTTCTGTCAGCCCCTTATTAATCACATCACGAAGCCTCTGACTGCCCGCTTCCGGTGCAAAGGTCAGACTTGACTTGCGTACATCCTGCACCTTACTCATCACATCCAGTGAAAAAGCATCAATTCGAAGAGAAGGCAGGGAAATATTAATATGCTTTTTGTTACACTCTTCTATCAGAAAATCAATCAATTCCGGCAACTGACTGTAATCACTGGAGCTTAAGGAGCTTAAGGAAATCTCTTCGTGTCCTGTGTTTTTCAGCATTTCCAAGGCGTACTGCTTTAGTGCGGCGGCATCACGTTCTCTCACCGGGCGATACAGCTGTCCGGCCTGACAGAAGCGACAACCTCTGATACAACCACGCTGAATCTCCAGAACCACCCTGTCCTGGGTCACTTTAATGTAAGGTACCACCGGTTTCATGGGATAAGGCGTACCGGTTACATCCATGGCAATCTCCTTACAGATAGTGGTCGGAATCCCTTCTTCTGTAGGGGTAAACGTTGCAATGGTACCGTCTTCTTTGTAAGTGACCTGATAAAATTGTGGCACATACATACCGGGAATCTTTGCTGCTCTTCGTAAGAATTCCTTACGGCCCAGCTTCTCTTCTTTACATTTTTTATAAAGTGTGATCAATTCTTCATACCTGGTCTCACCTTCTCCGATATAAAACAGATCGAAGAAATCCGCAATGGGCTCCGGATTATACACACAGGGACCACCGCCGATGACGATGGGCATATCTTCCCCACGTTCTGTAGCCAGAAGGGGAATCTGTGCCAGATCCAGCACCTGTAAAATATTGGTATAACACATCTCGTACTGGATCGTGATACCCAGAAAATCAAACTCTTTTATGGGATCCTGTGACTCCAGTGCAAACAAAGGAATCTGCTCTTTGCGCATGATTCCATCCAGATCCAACCACGGGGAATATACACGTTCGCACCACACATCTTCCATGGAATTAAACAGATCATAGAGGATCTGGATCCCCAAATGTGACATACCAATCTCATAAACATCCGGGAAACACATGGCAAAACGGACGTTTACCTTAGATTTATCCTTCACCACCGCATTCACCTCATGACCGATATAGCGGGCGGGCTTTTCTATTTTCATTAAAATGTCATCTGACAGCATTAAATTACTCATGTAGGTAACCTTTCTTATTGTAGTTTAATAATAATCTATAAAGCCGTACATATCCACATGCACAGTAAGCAAATAAAAAGATAAAGAATCCTAATGTATACTGACACTTTGCTTCCCAAAAGATCAAAAACACAAAGCCACCAAAAAAATAAATCCCGGGAAGCAGGTGTGTTAGCCGGATATCCCGAAAGCCAAGCACCAGCCACAGAAGCACACCTGTATGAATCAGTGTCAACAGATAATTTAAATAATTGTTCAGCTTCACCCGAATGGGACCTGTATACATGGATTGGATCCACTGCGGCACCGGCACTTTCGCATCCGATATCTCTCCAAACCAAAATCCCTGAAAGCTTGGATTGTTCCACTGGGAAGCCTGTTTGTGATAATAAAACCGGACAGCATAACCGGGATCTTGCTTAAATTCCTGAGCCCGATCACGGATCATCTGTGCAAAAGTATCCTTCATCAGTGCTTCCTTTCCTTCACACTCCAGATACGTCCTGTCGTGGACACCATTATACCATCCGGGTGCCATATAACTCTCCTGCATTCCCATGGCCACATACCCCAAAACCGGCATCGTCCGAAGCTCTTTCGCACCAGTTTCGGATAATACCTTGCTTTTCATGCCCGTGTTGGCAAAAACGATAAGAAGGATGGCTGCAAGCATACCCCAAAGTGCCATAAACTGCTTCTTTCGAAGCCCTTCATAACAGCCATAAATTACCATGGCAATCACTGCGATCCAGCTAAAGGACTTTAACTGCACCGCCAGAAATACTGCAATCACCATTACCGCCAAATGCCGCTTTCTGCCTGTCTGAAAGAGAGCAATCTCCCGCTGCATCCCCAGAGCGATCAGCGCCCAAGAGATCAGATTAAAATAGGTGAATACCACATACAGGCTGAAAGGGAAAAACAACACACATGCAATAAGAGTCAGATTTCCCACTGTTTCACCAAACAACTGACTACTGATCTTCCTGAGACAAAGCTGAAAAAATCCCAAAGCCGCCACGTTGATAAATTGCAGCACAATCTGATTCTCAGCTCCTACTAGCCCCACCAATGCTTTTAGAAAAAACAGCGCCCCCATCTGATTAAAATGACGCTCTGCATAGCCAAGATACTGAAAGTCAGTGTAATTACCCTCCTGCATCTGACAGGCGATATCCCACAGGATTGAGGAATCTCCAAGGGGCTTAAACTGTGTGTTTTGTACAAGATAAAGAGCCATCAACAGATTGACCACGAATAAAATGATAGCAGTCCACTTTATGATCACTTTTAACGTACCAGGCTTGATCTTAAGGCGCTGTGACTTAATTATTTTACCCACTGTAAACACAATAATGCCCACTATAAGCATCAAAAGAATGTGACTCAAAGGAGTATCAATGGCATAATCAGTATGCTCTTCATAGCCGGAGACAATAGAAGTCCGCATAATACTCAGCAACAACAAGAAAACCTCTACTGCTAACAGCAGAAGTTTTACAATGTTTTCACTTACTGTGGTAAATTGTCTGAACCACTTACTCGCCATATATGCACTCCTTGGAATCACTTAAAACCTCTAAGACATATTATATGCGGTATGGCCGGAAAAATCAAGAGATTTAAGGAAGAGTTTATTCCTTGTTTAAGTGACGTCTTATTTCATCAAGGTATTCAGCCAAAATTATTTTTTCGTCCTGTTTCTTGATAGAATTTTCCGGAATTACATTCCCTTTCGTCGATACATATCCATCACAAACCGGTAACAATGTAGCCGGACTAAGATGCATTCCGTACTCGTTTAAGAAAAAAATATATTCATTATTGGGTGTTGCCACATCAGCTCCTATAAAAGAATACTTTGCAACATTCGTTTCACGTCCCTCGATTTCCAGGTATGACACTGTAGGATCGCATTCACCTTTTATTACTTCAATCACCTCAATTGTCACTTCATTATAATAGTCACTGAGCCCATTACGAAAAGCGGCAGTTTTACCGACTTGTGTGTCACAACGTTTGCTGATAACTTTGCCATGCAAAATGGTTTTTGCCCGTTCCACAGCGTCTTCAAAAGTAATCCATATCCAGTCAGGAGAATTTATCGTAAATTCATCCTTTTCCACCAAAGAATGAGTGCTCATAGATTGAAAACTTCCATCCGGCAATATTTCAAGCCATAAATTAAAAGCGTTGTCAGCTGCTTCGCTTTCCAAATAACCTCTCAGCTTTACATTTATGTATTCCCTGGAATTTTTGCCGAAAGGAGCTATGCCAACTATCTCATACCACTGTTTTGGAATCCACTGCATCGGAATCTTTACTTGAAATTCCTTGGTTTCTCCGGATTTTAAGGAAAAGAGTTTTGCTTTTGAAGCATTGTCTAGATCATATGCCCAACTTTCTTCTGTATAAAGAAAGTCCCCATAACGAATATCGCAAGATCGCAGATGGTATTTGCTATTATTTTGCACCTTCATAGTACAAGTAAAATGATCATCATTCACCTTTAGGTCATCCAGCAAAAAAGCAATTTTGTTAATTTCTTTTGAGCGCATGGAGGCATCATCTGATACTATAGTATTCTTAAAAGAAGCACAGAACACCCCATTATCATAAAGAATTTGATCAAGATAGCTGACAACAATATCCGCGAATTTTGAAACAGACGGATATTGGTTCTTAAGTTGCTTTGTATTAGCTTTATAAAAAGCTTTAGCCACTTTCTCTAACTGTGCTGTCTTTACATAATACATCGGATAAGTGGTGGAATCGTATGTAGTATCAGAGGTCAGAAAAGGATGTCCATACCTCCAACCGTTTTTGTAATCAGGCCAGCACTGCAGACCATATCCGATAGTTGGAAACATATATGTATCACCGGGAAGGATATAGACTGTAGTTCCTTCTGAAAGCGTCAGAACAGGCTCTGTATCTTCCTTCTTCGCATAATAATGAATATCACATGTCAGGGAGATGTGTTTGGTGTAGTTTGGGTCGATCAATGCCTGTTTTTTGCAGAAATAATCATCATAGGTGCTGAAATCCATTACGTCAAGAGGGATGTTCAGAAAATAAGGTTCTGCCTTATGATTACTTACAAAATCCCTTTTGTAGGTGTATTCTGAATATATTTGTACTCCGAAAAAGGCTATAAATAATACAACAATACTAATGATTAATATCCATATTTTTTTGTGCTTCATAGCGTTCCTCCTCTCATCCCTTCATTAACTACATTGTATCATTTCAAGCGCTCATAATCAATCACAAAAAATCCAGATAATGAAACATATTCCCGATAAGTGTTGCAAATGGTCTGTGTCACCTATGTAGGAACCCAAACCATACTCGTCTGTTATCATACTTTTTATAGATGGCTTCTCCTGATGCGGCATCATATTCTAATTCGTAAATAATATCCGGCGTTTTTTTATTGTCGCTTTCACAAGAAGCCACACATTTTCTGATCATATCAACATGACCGGTATGGTCAATATCATAATACTCCAATATAACTCTCCTGCCCTCCTCCTGATAATCAAGATAAATTCCGTTCGGAATCACTGCAATTTCCGATATATGTGTCGTTATAGGAATATCTTTTATCTGTTCATAGCGTAAAAGCACCCAACTATCAGAAACAGAAACTTCTTCCATGGACTTGCGGACAATGGGAAGTTCCAATATAGTGGTGGCCAATTCCTTCTCTGTAGTCGTCAATTCCAATTCCGGTAATTCTCTCAAAATAGCTTCAGAATTTGCACTAACCAATGACAGTTTGTTTTGGCTAAAATGGGTCTCTATATAAATCCAATAACCGATTAATACAGCCAAAACAGACAGCACACAAATCCAAAGCACGATCACCCGGTTTCTCTTCTTACGCTTATGAATGGCTTTGATCACATGCTCAAGTTCCTCATCAACAGGTGTGGTCTCCATGGGGGCACACATTTGTTCTAACATAGCTTGGCATTCTTCGCAAACTTGTATATGTTCTTTGATCAGTAAGTTGCTTGCCTGAGAAGTCAGGCCGTCTGCATACAGTGGCAGTAAGTCTCGAATCGTATCACAATGCATCATTACCCCTCCATTTCTGCCTTGATCTGGCTTTTGGTTCTAAAATAAGTTACTCTAGCCCAGTTTTCACTTTGATTCAGGGCAAGACCAATATCACGAAAACACATGCCCTGCAGGCGCATGATAAATACTTGTTTCTGCTTAGGTGGAAAACGGTTCAGTATTTTCAGGATGCGTTCTGCTTCTTCCTTTTGCAGATGAATGGATTCTGCAGATGGTGTGGCGATCCAGGTAGCTTCGTCGAAGCTGACAAACCGTTTCTTTCGCCTACATTCATTCAAAAATAGATTTTTACCAATGGTACAGAGCCAGGTGGAGGCCTTATACTGTGGGTCATATCGGTCAATATGTAAGATTGCCTTATAGAAAGTCTCTGCCGTCAATTCTTCCGCCAGAGAAGGATCCGCGCAAAGAGAGAGCAGATATCCATAGACAATACGGTAATTGTCTCTATAAAATGCTTCCAGCATAATCCGGCCCCTCCCTTGGCTTGTTTTCTTTTCACCCATTATACACGAAAATCTGCCTTTTGTTACAAAAAAGTCAAAAAAGTTACAAGTAAAGTTACAAGTGGGTAGTCTTAGGAAAATCTTAATAATTTCTCATAAAAAAACTTAAACATCTTCCGCTGTTTTTTTGTTATACTATTTTTAAACGGCAGATTCAAGCTGCAAAACGCTTATCTGCATGAAACTGTAAGAAAGGACACCGATCATGAGCTGTAAAATATTAGTTGTAGATGATGAGCACGATATCGCAGATCTTCTCGAAATCTATCTACGCAATGAAAATTATATGGTATATAAATTTTATTCTTCCAGAGAGGCCCTTGCCTGCATCGAAAAGGAAGATCTGGATCTGGCGATTTTAGACGTCATGATGCCTGATATCAGCGGTCTGACCTTGTGTCAGATGATCCGGGAAAAATACACTTTTCCGGTGATCATGCTCACTGCCAAGGATCGTGAGATTGACAAGATCACGGGGCTGACAATGGGTGCCGACGATTATGTGACCAAGCCCTTCCGCCCTTTAGAGCTGATGGCCAGGGTAAAGGCTCAGCTTAGAAGATACAAGACTTACTCCGGCAGACAGGAAAACACAGAAGGTATCCTCTCTCATGCGGGTCTGATGCTGAACATACACACCCATGAATGTACTTTAAATGGTGAGGTACTTACGCTGACACCCACAGAATTCTCCATTCTTCGGATTCTTCTGGAGCGAAAAGGCACTGCTGTCAGCGCCGAAGAATTGTTCTACGGCGTCTGGAAGGATGAATACTACAGCAAAGGCAATAACACCATAACCGTACATATCCGTCATCTGCGGGAGAAGATGCACGATACGGCAGACAATCCAAAATACATTAAGACAATCTGGGGAGTGGGATATCGAATTGAAACGTAATATAAAGGAACACAACACTGATTATGCACATCTGAAAATGAAGCTGCTGGCACGGATACTCATTTCGTGCCTTGTGGCCATGCTTACCATTTTTCTACTCTATATCGTTTTTTGGCGAGGCCGGGGAAGTGAATGGGTGGTATCTATTATTATGCGCCTTTTTCATATCAATTACAGCAAATCCGTGTTTATATACAAACAAATTGTCCGTGATAATCAGGAAATCATCTGGTTTGTAGCCATCGTAATCGTATTTATGGTACTGCTTCGCAGCGTTTTAAATTGGTTGACAAGGTATTTTGATATGGTAAATCAGGGTATTGATGCCTTATTATCAGATGATACGGATATTCACTTGCCGTCAGAAATGGTTGCTACAGAGCGTAAACTGATAGCTGTGAAACAAAAGCTGAAGCAGCGTACCTTAGAAGCACAGCTGGCAGAACAGCGCAAAAATGATTTGGTAATGTATCTGGCTCATGACATCCGCACCCCCTTGACTTCTGTGATCGGCTATCTTAACCTGATGACAGAGGCACCTGATATACCGACGGAGCAAAAAGCCAAATACCTTCGCATTACCTTGGATAAGGCCAACCGTCTGGAGAAAATGATCAACGAATTTTTCGAGATCACTATGTATAATCAACAGCAAATTACCATCAACAAAGAACATATCGACCTTTACTATATGCTGGTGCAGTTAATAGATGAGCTCTCTCCTATCCTTTCCGCCAAAGGGATTTCGGCCGTCCTTCAGGCAGATGAAGACTTGACAGTATGGGGCGATCCGGATAAATTGGCAAGGGTATTTAATAATATCCTGAAAAACGCTGCGGCTTACAGCTACCCCGATACACAGATTCCTATTGTTGCCCAAGAGAAGGAAGGCACAGTAATCATCTCTATCAGCAATCAGGGAGAACATATCCCCCCAAATAAACTGACCACTATTTTTGATAAATTCAGCCGTTTGGACGAAGCCCGAACTTCCGATACCGGCGGTGCAGGTCTTGGGTTGGCTATTGCCAAAGAAATCATTGTATTGCATGGAGGTCATATCAGTGCCACATGTGAAGCCCATACGATTACATTTGTGATTCAATTGCCTAAGTGTTAAAAATTACAGGGGCAAGTTTTCCAAGGCGTCTGCTAATCCACAATACCAATCCCAATTTTACCAGATCCGGCAAGATGAATGGGAACACACTTAAGCTTAATGAAGCCCAAAGCCCTACATCTCCTGCTGTTTTGGCATATACGTGCATGAACCAAGCCGTGCCAAATACATAACAAACGACCAGACCTGCCAACATGGAAACTGCCTGTGCCCAGATTCTTCTGCCTATAAGCTTTTCCAGAATACCCATGACCAGACCTGAAAAAATCCAGCCGATCATATAGCCGCCATTTGTTCCCAACAGAACACCGAGACCGGCAGTACCGCTTGAGAATACCGGAATCCCAATGATTCCTAACAATAGATATATGCAGATAGATACGGTTCCCTTCTTGCTGCCGAGAAAGTTCAGGGCAAGGAAAACAGCAAAGGTCTGCATCGTAAACGGCACTGTGGTTGGAATGGATATCCACGCACACACGGACATCAATACGGCAAATAGCGCAATGAAGACATTGTCTCTTGTTCTACGATCAATATTCTGTAGTGAGCTGTTGTGTTTCTTTGGCGTCATTCAGAATTTTCTCCATTTGTGACATATAATCTTCCTCTATCATCGTATAAATCTGTGAAGTGCTGACACCGAGAAATTCTCTTCCCCTTTGATCAGATAAAATTAACAATACTGCTAAAATAGCTGCTACAAGTAAGCGAAGACGAAAGGTTCCCCGTACCGAAAGCGTGTCAGCTGTTCCTCCTTCTTCTATGGACCAGCTGTTACTGAAATCAGCTGATTGGACAGGCGATGTACGTCCATAAAGAATCTGCTCTCTGCGCATCAAATCTGCCTGATTGTTGTCATATCGGGAGCGAACCTGATTTAACATGGTTAATTTTTGTTCTACAGAAATATGAGCCATTATGTACCTTCATATATGTTCTTACCATAATCATATGCATGCATCTTTTGTAAGTAGAACCTGGGGACCATTATTCCTGTACATCAAAAGGCGTGCGTTGATACGTTCTTCCATTTATCTTATAATCGTCCGCCACAATTCTACGGCCATGGGTACCAGCAGTGCCGGCAGCATATTCGCCACGCGGAAAGTTTTCTCCCGCACCAGATTGACTCCTACGCAGAATACTAGCGTACTTCCCACAAAGGAAAGCTCCGAAATCAAGACATCACTGATCACCGAGCCAAATAAAGCTGCGATCAATGTAATGCTGCCCTGATATACAAAAATAGGAATTGCAGAAAAAGCAGCACCGATACCGTAGGTGGCAGTCAGGATGACCACTATCACAAAGTCAAGCAAAGATTTGGCAACTAACATGGAACTGTCGCCTGTAAGACCGTCTTGCATGGCGCCTACGATTGCCATGGCGCCAATGCAGATGATCAGGGAAGTGGTGACGAATCCATCCACGAATCGGTTGTCATTCTTTATCTTTACAGCGCTCTTTAATTTCTCGCCAATGATCTCCATTTTGGCTTCGATGTTAATCCACTCTCCGATCAAGGAACCGATCACAAGGCTGAATATCATGAGCATCGTTCCCTGGGTGGAAATATTGTTATCCTCAACTACCAGCATATATTTCAGCGCACCGCTGATGCCGATAAAGATGACAGCCAGACCGTTTGCCTGCATCAGTATTTTTTCAAAACGCTTTGTTACACCGTTTTTTAAAACGATCCCTAGCATACCGCCGAGTATGACGGCAACTGTGTTAATAATTGTACCTAATCCAATCATAAGTAACCTCTCAATGATGTAATTCCTTACTCCTTTTCTATATTAAGCATAATGTATATGCTTATGATCGCTTAAATCATGATCATGGATATGATTTTCACTATCTCCACTGTGAGTATGTATGTGTGTATGAACATGCGTATGCTCGTGAGTATGAACCATATCTCCATGACTATGTTCGTGGGTGTGCGAATGTTCATGTTCATGAGTATGTTGCAATTCTATCGTATCTTTTATCATAAAGTAAGTACTAATTATCATAATAATCAAGGCGATAGCAAAGCGAACACTAGGGCTCTCTTTTAAAAGCAACATACTGAATACAACTCCTAAAAATGGTGCAATTGAATAATATGCACTTGTCTTAGCTGCACCTAAGTCTTTTTGCGCCATGATATAGAAATGAATACTTAACCCATATGCAACAAATCCTAAAACCAACACACATATTAGCCATTGAATCGCAGGTATGCGTTCTCCAACAATAAGGGCTACAATCAAACTGCCTAATCCGGAAAAAGTTCCTTTTATGACGACAATCTCAACTGAGCTTTTATTACTGATCATTTTGGTACAGTTGTTTTCAAATCCCCAACATAAACATGCTCCTAAAACAAAGAAAGATCCTTGATTGAAAACAAACGAACCAACACCTTCAAAACTCAAAATGATACTTGCAATCGTAACCAAAGTTATTGCAAACCATAATTTTTTTGAAATAGCTTCTTTAAAAATGAATAACGCAACAATTGATGTTGCTACAATTTCAAAATTATTCAGCAAGGATACGTTTGCAGAATTGGTCATTGTAATGCCTAACATCAATAAAATAGGAGCCATGATATCCAAAATGACCATTGCAATAGTATATGGTAATTCTTTTTTTGTCAAGGATTCTTTTCTTTCATTTCTACCTAATCTTTTTTCGATCAAGCCATATACAAACAAACCCATTCCTGCACCAAGATACAAAAAGGAAGCTATCATTGTAGGCTCTACATAATTTAACAATAATTTAGATAACGGAACATTGATCGCATATAATGCAGCTGCTAATATCGCATAACCTGTTGCTGTGTTTTTTGCTTTCAAAATTTCTTCACCTCTATAAATTTAACTTTAATTTCTGATTACACATGAGCTTTTTCTTTTTATAATGCCCAATCCCCCAACAGTATTTATTTCCATAGGGAAAAACTCCTTCGTTACAAATCAATATTAATTTCATACTCATCATCAATCAGCACATAATTTACATTATGTTTCCGGGCTTGTCCTAAAATATGTGTGTTATCCTCTAACACATTTTCTAAGGTACACCAATCATCATCCAGACGTTTTTCGATGATATTTGCATATTGCTTGATATCTGCAAAGTGATTTCTGATATATTTCTCACTCATGATAAGGCAGTAATATCTGATGTTATCAAGATATTCTCTTCCCAACTCTTTTGCCCAATCAAAAGGAATGTAACAGCCCTCAACAATAAGGTTTTGCTTGTTCTCTATGGCGGTCTTGATCATTTCACGGACAATGGGCCACAAATATGCAGTGAGGTCAGCGTCGTCACTCATTGGTGTAAGATCTGTGTTACCACTTCGGATCAATCCCATTTTCAAATGGTCTATTGAGAAATAGGGATATTTATATTTTTCGAGCAACTTCTGAGCAAGTGCAGTCTTGCCTATATGGGATGCTCCTGTTATTATAATAACCATCTTCTTTATCACCTCTGCAAATTTGCCATATAAAACTCTTTTCCTGCAATTACTGTATGATTAAAAACACTCCTTTAACACTGTAAGAATATCCTCATGTGTCATATACTTGTAACCGCCTCCTTCAAAGGTTGAATCAGCGATTTTGGGGAGCATCTCTTCCGTAGCACCAAGTTCACGAAGAGTAAGGGGAATGCCAAGCTCCTTTGCAAAATTTTCAAGGCATGAGATACCCTCCAACGCAATCTCATCTTTTGACTTGCCGTCAATGTCTACATTCCATACATTTTGGGCAAAGCGCACGAACTTATTTATTCCATGCGAATAGATGTATCTGTAATAAGGCATGGAAATGACTGCGAGACCAAGGCCGTGAGGACAGTCTGTGTATGCACCCAGTTGATGCTCTATGTTATGAACCTCCCAGTCCTGGGTTTTGGAAAGTCCTGTTACAGTGTTCAGTCCCAGTGTAGCACACCACATAATATTGCTTCGTGCCTCGTAATCTTCCGGATTTTTCATTGCTGCTTTTGCACTTTTTATCAGGGAAATCATTACCGCTTCAATCACATAATCTGTGGTATTGTCATCTTCACCTGAAAAATACTGCTCACAAAGGTGTGACATCACATCAAATACACCGCTTACCATCTGATTCTTAGGAACTGTATAGGTAAATTCCGGGTTTAAAATGGAGAATTTTGGATAGACCTGCGGCGGATATACACGTCCGGTTTTCATGGTAACTGCTTCATTGGTGATCACTGAACCACCATTCATTTCTGAGGCAGTACCAGCCATGGTGAGAATGGTACCAACAGGAATAATCTCATTATCAACATCCTCAAAGTCGATCCAATATCTTTGCCATGGGTCACCTTTCGCATAAGCAGATACTGATATTGCCTTTGCACAGTCGATTACCGAACCACCGCCAACGGCCAAGATCAGATGGATTCCATTTTCACGGACAAGCCTGCCACCCTCCAAGACCTGCGCATAGGATGGGTTTGGCTTGATGCCGGAAAGCTCTGTAATGTTTTTGCCGCAAGCTCTCAGAATCTTAACCACTTCATCATAAAGGCCGATCCGCTTAATAGATTCTTTTCCGTAAAGAAGCAGGATATTGGAACCGAAGTTTTCAAGTTCGGCGGAAAGATGATTCATTGAATCCTTTCCAAAATAAATTTTTGTTGGGTTGTAATAAGTAAAATCGTGTAACATTATCTGTTCCTCCTACAAAATCAGGTCATACCTCCAAATGTTATTCTGAATCAGGTTGCTGTCCATCGTGTGCCAGCCATTTGCATTCCGTAATTTCCATATCTGTAAATATTGCTTTGAATGATGAGTCTTCAGGGCTGCACGCATAAATGCCAAAGTTGATTGTACCATTGCCTTTCCACATGTGGCACACACGCATCTGCTTAAATGTAACACCATCTTCTGAACATTCAATGCAGTAATCATCTTCACGACGACTAAGTCTATACCACATTGATTTTATGTTCGCATCAATTTCAGTAGTTGCCCAGTCAGAATAGCCATTGTTTGTAACAACACTACCGAGGTGTTGAAATTTGTTGTTTTCATATTCAATAGAACCTTTGAGCCAATTATCGCTGTCAAGGTACATTACAATTCCACACTGATCAAACCGGTGTTTACTTTGGAAGTGTGTTTTTACAGTGAATGAGAAGAATTTATCATCCGTTTTCATCTGCAACACAGGTGCATTGTCATTTCTGAAATGATAATATGTTCTCTGCCATAAATCCGTGTGTGGTTTCGTAACCATTTCAATTCTATCTGTAGATATTGTGTAATCTGCAGGCTCTCTTATCCATTGTAATTTACTTATATCAAAATTCATAATGACACCTCGCCATTTTCCCTGACCAACATTGGAATTCACCGTTAATTTTTAATTAATATTCTATCATAAATAACCTTGTAATACAATTTATTTCAGGTCAATTTATAAAATTATTCCCCTTTCCGAAATGCCTCAATCGCTCAAATCTCCCATCAATGCTGCGAGCTATTGACTTTGATGGTCGATAATGACCGTGATAGTCAATAGTAATATTGTGTTTTAAAATCGAAAATACAAACGCATATAAACCAATAATATAAAACGAGGCATAGCCCAAAACTATGCCTCATATAGAAACTAACGATTTGCAAGCTCTGTAGTGATCTCTTCCCAGGTCACGTCCTTCTCTGCCATAAGCACCATCATGTGATACAGGAAATCACTAATCTCATACTTGATCTCATTGGCATTGGGATTCTTGGCTGCGATCACGATCTCGGTCGCCTCTTCTCCCAGTTTCTTTAAGATCTTATCAATGCCTTTATCAAAGAGATAATTTGTGTAAGAACCTTCCTTGGGATGAATCTTGCGGTCTTTGATCACGCCAAACACTTCTTCAAATACCATCAGAGGATTGGAGACCTCTTCGTAATTTTTTTGCACGATATGGTTGAAGAAACAGCTCTTTGCACCTGTGTGGCAGGCTACACCTACTTGAGATACCTTAGCCAGAATGGTATCCATGTCGCAGTCTGCTGACAGAGATTTCACATACTGATAATGGCCGCTGGTCTCTCCTTTCAGCCAAAGCTCCTGGCGGCTTCTGCTGTAATAAGTCATTTTACCAGTTTTCAGGGTGGCTTCGTAAGCTTCTTCGTTCATATACGCCATCATCAGCACTTCTTGGGTCTTGTAATCCTGAACGATCACGGGAACCATACCGTCACTGTTTAATTTAAACTGTGACCATGTAAAGGCCGGTGTCAGACGTTCCACAGGGATGCCGTTTTCCTGACACAGATCTTTGACAGACAAGATTTCTTTCACATTATCATTCACCATATTACCGGTGATGCCGCATATGGTCTCATAGGAAAGGATCTCTAACAGCTTATTCAGAGCCACTTGGCTGATCTGTACATACAGAGGCAGACTGGTAAGTGCCTTGGTTTCACGGATCTGGTGAGGATTCATCAGTAGAATGGCGGATGCATACTGCTCTACGGATTCTTTATTCTCTGAAAGTACTGCAAAATCATCGCAGGATATCAGAATCTTATCTTTACCGAATTTCTGGGATACTTCCTGGGTAATGGCGATATTGGAGGCCTTCTCATAGTCAAGCACGGCTTTCTTACAGCCGGTGTAGAGAATTTTCTTGATATCCTCCATACGCTTTACGTTACCGGCACCGATCACATCCACTTCCACTGAGGCGCAAATCTCTTTCATCAGATCAAGGGCTTCGTCGTGCAAGGCATCAGGGCTCTTTGCTTCCGTTTCTACGTTGCAATTATCTGTGCAGATATCTTCTGCAGTCTGTTCAGAAGCTGCTACATCCGACAGATCAAAGACGATGATTTCATCTGCATTATTTTCACTGTAATATCTAGCCAGTCTCACGGGATCCGTATCTACGATACAGTGATCTGTCAGGCTGCGCACAGCCAGACCGCGATAAAGATAAATGCAGGGGACAAATTTCCTGTTCATATATGTTAATTCCTTTCTTATAAGGTTCCCTTGGTGCTAAGAACACCTGATACACGGGGATCCATGCCGGTGGCCTGATCCAGTGCCTTGGCAAATGCCTTAAACATTGCCTCTATCATGTGGTGTGCGTTGTGTCCGGACAGCATACGGATATGCAGATTCATGCCGGCACTGTAGGACACCGCATAGAAGAACTCTCTCACAAGCTCTGTATCTAATTCTCCAACCTTCTGTGTAGGGAACTCACAATCAAAGACAAAATAGGGTCTTCCGCACAGATCCACTGCACACAATGCCAGTGCATCATCCATGGGCAAGATGAAGGAGCCATATCTGCAGATACCTTTCTTGTCGCCGATGGCGTCTTTAATGGCCTGGCCAAGCACGATACCGGCATCCTCAACTGTGTGATGACCGTCCACATGAAGATCTCCCTTTACCGTACAGGTAAGGTTGAAGAAGCCATGTCTTGCAAAGCCTTCCAGCATATGATCAAAGAAACCGATTCCGGTATGAATGGAAGCGGTACCGCTTCCGTCCAGATTCAATTCTATGTTGATATCTGTTTCTTTGGTGGTTCTATTTATCTTTGCTATGCGTTCCATATGATACCTCATTTCTGCGCCCTTCTTGGGGCATAAACTATCTTATTCAAATCTTACTTTAATACTATTGGCATGAGCTGTCAAGCCCTCGCTCTCTGCAAAGAGCTCAATCTTCTTATGTACCTGTTCCAAAGCTTCTCTGGAATAAGAGATGATGCTTGTCTTCTTGATAAAGTCATCTACGTTTACCGGTGAGAAGAATTTGGCTGTGCCATTGGTGGGCAGGATGTGGTTGGGGCCTGCAAAATAGTCTCCCAAGGGCTCGGAAGCATACTCTCCCAGAAAAATCGCTCCGGCGTTGCGGATCTTGGTCATGATCTCAAATGGATTGCGTGTCAGTATCTCCAGGTGCTCTGAAGCGATCTCATTGGCAGTCTCGATTGCCTGGGTCATGTCCTCGGCTAGCAGTATGTAACCATAATTATCCAGTGATTTCTGAATGATCTTGGTTCTGGAAAGCTCGGCTGTGAATTTGTCCACTTCTTCTGAAACCTTTTCTGCCAGTTCTGTTGAAGTAGTGATCAGGATAGCACTGGCCAGCTCGTCATGTTCTGCCTGGGACAAAAGGTCAGCAGCCACATATCTGGGGTTTGCAGTCTCATCGGCAAGTACCAGGATCTCACTGGGACCGGCGATGGAGTCAATGCTTACATAGCCGTATACGGCTTTCTTGGCAAGGGCTACAAAGATATTGCCGGGGCCGGTGATCTTGTCCACCTTGGGGATGGAGCTTGTACCAAAGGCCATGGCAGCGATAGCCTGAGCGCCTCCTACTTTATAGATGGTGTCTACACCGGCGATATCGGCAGCCACCAGTGTGCCGGGATTTACGTTACCGTCCGCTCCGGGAGGTGTGGTCATGATGATCTGGTCTACGCCCGCCACTTTGGCAGGTATTACATTCATCAGAACACTGGAAGGATAGGCAGCCTTACCGCCGGGTACATAGACCCCGGCCTTCTCAATCGCTGTGATCTTCATACCCAGAATGGTGCCATCCTCTCTGGAAGTAAACCAGCTGTTTCGAAGCTGCTTCTCATGGAAAGAACGGATATTGGCCGCAGATTTGCGGATCACATCCACAAGCTTGGGATCCATGGCAGCATAAGCCGCATCGATTTCTTCCCGTGTTACTTTGATGTTCTCGGCAGTCAGGTCAAAGCGGTCAAATTTCTTGGTGTATTCAAAAATAGCATCATCACCCTTTGCTTTGACAGTTTCAATAATGTCATTGACAGTAGACTCATATTGCCCATAATTGTTGGGGCTTCTTTTTAACAGATCATTCAGGATGCTTTTGCGGCTTTCCTGAGATAATTGGACGATTCTCATGGGGTTCTCCTCTTCTATGCGTTTTCTTCCAGTTTCTTTCTGATGTCAGTGATCAGTTTGCGGATCCGTTGGTTTTCCATCTGCATGCTGACCGGATTCACGATCATGCGGGCAGACAGAGGACAGATTTCTTCCAGTACCTCCAGACCGTTTTCTCGCAGTGTGGAACCGGTTTCCACGATATCTACAATCACGTCGGAAAGTTCCACCAGGGGGCCAAGCTCTACAGAGCCGTTGAGCTTGATGATGTCCACAGGCTGATGCTTTTTATTATAAAAATAATCTTTGGCTATATTGGTGTATTTGCTGGCTACGCGGATACGCTCATGGTGCTTTAACAGCTCTCTGGCTGATTCCGGTCCGCAGACACACATTCTGCACTTGCCGAATCCAAGGTCTAAAACCTCGTATACGTTTTTGTTTTCCTCTAAAATGGTGTCCTTGCCCACCACACCGATATCGGCCACGCCATATTCCACGTAGGTCGGTACGTCCGGTCCCTTAGACAGGAAAAAACGAAGCTTTAATTCTTCGTTGACAAAAATCAGTTTTCTGGAATCTTTGTCTTTCATTTCTTCACAGGTAATACCAATCTGCTCTAAAAGTGCTAAGGTCTTGGAGGCAAGTCTGCCTTTTCCCAGAGCAAATGTTAAATATCTATCTTCATTCATATATCTGTGTCCTTTGCAATTTTTCTATGATTCGTGTTACTGTTTATTCACCGTCACCGGGAAGCAATTCCACGATGGTGCCACTCTTACGCAGCTTGATCGCTGTTTGCAGCTTTTCATTATAGTTAGCTTCCGTAAAATAAATTCTCTGTTTCTCGGGTGCTTCCGGCAGTGCTACCTTCTGTCTTGACAAGGCTTCCAGCAGGTCGTCAATGACGATCACAAAGCCTACAGCCGGTGCTTCTTTGCCAAACTGTTTCAGAAGATTATTATAACGACCGCCTTTTACAAGGGCATCACCGATACCATAGGTATAGGCCTTGAAGATGATACCTGTATAATAATGGTACTTGCTCAACATACCCAGATCAAAGGATACATACTGCTCCACTCCATAAAGCTTCAGTACTTCATATAACTTCTCAAGACGCTCAATGGCTTTGATGGACCGCTCATTGGTTACCAGCTCCTTGGCCTGTTCCAGAGAGGTCATATTGCCAAATACGTCAGCAACCTGTAAGAGGATGCTGTGATATGGCTCCCTTACCTTGCGCTCTGCAAGAAGCTCCTGTGCTGCAAAGAAATTTTTGCCGGAGATAAATTCTCTCAAAGACATCTCTGTCTCTTCATCAAGACCTGCTTCCTCGCAAAGACCCTTAAAATATTCCACCTGACCAATGCTCACTTGAAAACGGTTTAAACCTGTGTTCTTTAGGGCTTCGATCACCATGCTGATCATCTCTGCGTCTGCTTCTACTGAATCATCATTGATCAGTTCTGCACCCATTTGGGTCACTTCCTTCAGCTTGCCTTGTAAATTAGAAGTGTTGGTAAAGGTATTGCCCATATAACAGAATCGGATGGGAAACTGATCTTCCATAAAATATTTGGCTGCACACCTGGCGATAGACGGTGTAAAATCAGGTCGAAGCACAAGTGTATTCCCTTCTTTGTCAAAAAACTTGTACAGTTCTTTGCTTGGTGTGGTTCCGATTTCTCTTGAAAATACATCAAAATACTCAAACGTAGGTGTCTGAATGGCATCGTAACCATAACTTGTAATGATATCTCGCAGCTTACCTTCTACAGAAAGCTTCCTCTCATATTCTTGTCCATAAATATCCCGAACGCCTTCCGGGGTATGTAAAAGCCGTTTGCTCATAAATTCCTCCCAAAACGCTTTAGCGCGTTAATGTGCTACCATGGTAGCATGTGAAAATCTTATGTAAGTATAACCAATTCTTTTCTATCTGTCAAGTCTTTATTATAAAGTTTTGCATCTATCTGTCATCCAAGTCCTTCTGTAGTATGTCCAAATAAGGTACCAGCACTCCATGTTTCTTGGGCAGAACATATTCCGGATTCAATTCCTCATATCGAAAGCTCTTGCGTCCGCCCTCCCCGGCTCTGTCCCAAAAGTACCGAAGCATCTCATAAGGCAGGTAATACAGAACATCCTTGTGGGTATAATAAATCAGGAAAAATGCAATCCCACCCTGCTTCTCAAATTTACCCATGAAGTCTACCTGGTGTGCATGAATGTTTTGTAACGCAAAGGTATCTGAGGCGCATTCCTTGGCGTCAAAGCACACCGGGAGTCCCTGGACGGCACCGATATAGTCCACAGTAGACTTTTGTTCAAAATATGCCAGTGTGATCTGGCGATTTTCTTTATCTATTTTGATGGGGGTGATCGGGGTGGGTACCTTCTGGATCAGTGCCAGGCCGCTTTCAGCGTACTTCTCATTGGTGCGGTTGATCATCTCTTCCAGTGTGGATCCCCGAAGCCCTCTGGAATTCCAAGTGGCCATCAGTTTACCTCAACATCGTAATCATTTAATATCTTTTCAAATAGTTTGGGCAGTGGTGCCACCACTGTTTGTCCGCTTAAACTGCTAAGCGCTCCCGTTAGTACAGGAAATTCTAAGCGATATGCATGCAAAAGCTGGCTGGAAAGGTGATACCGCTGCTTCCATGATTCATTAATTTTCATATTGCCGTATTTGTAGTCTCCCAATAAGGGATGCCCTATACTGGATAAATGCGCCCTGATCTGGTGAGTCTTACCGGTGATCAGTTCTACTTCCAAGTATGTGTAGTGGTTGTCAAACTGTTTGATCGGCACGTAAGAAGTGCGAATCTGCTCTACCTTATCCTCATTGTATTGTTTTGATTTTGCAGACATATTGGGCGTCGCATCCAGTACTTGAACAGTATTAGTTTTCTCATTTTTGATCAGATAACCATCTATCTGTCTGCTACTTGACACACAACCGGCTACGATCGTCCTGTAAAATTTTCCAACGGATCTGTCGTGAATCAACTTGGACAATGCCTGGCTCCCTGCCAGAGACTTGCCGCAAAGCACCAGGCCACTGGTATTGCGGTCAAGACGGTTACAGACTGAGGGTTTGAAGGAATGCAGCTCCTTAGCCGTGATGGCTTGGGTGTGAAGCAGATAACCAATCATCCATTCGTTCAAGCTGATGTCTGTAGGGGATGCTTTCTGGGTTAAAATGCCGCTGGGCTTATTCAGGATCAGAACATGTTCATCTTCGTAAATGACCTGAATATTTTTAAGCTTTTGAAAAGCAGCTTCGTATTCTGTTGTTGGCAGACTATCTAAGAAACCTTGCACTTTATCACTACCTGTCACAAGCTCTACACCTGCAAACTTTGCAAACGTATCTTCAGCAAAAAAAAGCTTCACTTCGTCGCCTTCCTTCAGCATCTCCTTCCCTTCCGCTTTCTTGCCGTTTAAGGTAATATTTTTCTTGCGAAGCATCTTATATAAAAAGCTTGTGCCTGCCTGCGGAAGGTACTTATGAAGAAATTTATCAAATCTCTGTCCGGCCTGATTAGGGCCGATGATCACTGACTGCATAATATTACCTCTAATAATTTAGTCTTAATTTTGTTTCGTGTTTATACTGTTTTTCCTCGAAAAGTACTGCATATCATCTAAAATATTTCCTTAAAAATATTTGAAGTTACCCAATAATCTTGTCGCTCTTTGACCTATTACATTTCCAGCACAAGGTCTGAAGGTTATCTTCCACTGTACATCCTCCCTTTGCTACCGGAATAATATGGTCAATTTCTAATAAAAGATTTGGTTCTGCATGAGAAGAGTTTCCACAATTACAACAAGTGAAATTGTCTCGATTTTTAATGTATTCACGTAGTTTCTTAGTCATTAGATTTCTTTGTTCTTTAGCAAAAGCACTGGCAGTTAACTTGCTTTCCAACAATCGCACAAGTTCTACAATGGTTTCTTCGGTCATTGGTACAGTGAATGAACGCTGTGCCATACCACCACCAGAAGTGTATGCGAATTTGTATTCCACAGTAAGTACGCTCTCGTCGATATTTGCAAAACCTAGTCTGGAGTAAAAACCAGCTTCGTCTTCCTTCATAATATACTCTGGAACATCACTAAGGTACTGCTGGTACTCTTTCTTGTAATTTTCGATAATCTGCTTCGCTTCTCTTAAAGTTTCAAGTTCTTCGACAAGCATATGGAGTTTCTGAATTTGCTCAGGATACATGGCTTTATTAGGATAGAAGTTTTTTACCACGTAATCCAGTGGATTGTTTTCCGCACTGGCAAACACTGCTGCAGAGACTTCTGCAGTAAAAGGGGTAATTGTTTTTTTGTATGGGCGAATATAGTTGTACTCATCATCATTAGTTGTTTCGTTTCGAACCACTCTTGTACCAAAAAGCTTTGAGATAGATTCTACTTTTTCAGTAATGTATTCGTTGAATTCTCTTTGGCTGCTCATCAGTACTTCACAAGTATCTTTGATTTTTGCAAAATCAGCAGACTCGTAATATGCAAGTATCTTTTTATTTCTATTTACGACCTTTTTAATCTCACCTTTAATATGAGCGACGAAATCACCAATAATCTTCCATTCCTCACTATCGATCGTTTTGATTTTTTTAATGCTGTTTACTGTTCGGTCAAATAACTGTGCAATCAGGTTGTCCAACTGCTCCTGGCTACCCTTGATTACCAAATCCTCTCTGTTTTCATTTGCATAGTCAATGATTTCATTTACACTGCCGTAATATTTATGATGTTTCCGGTCTAAGGCTTCTTTTTGTTGTTCTTTTAGATATTTATTATATTCACCTTTGCCCATAAGCAGGGAAGGGTCTTTCTTGAATCTATTAATGTCATATTGTGTTACAGCAATTATTTTCTCACCTAAATGATTACCTGCTGATGATATGTAATTGACACTAATTCTGTAAGCAGCTGTGTTCCCCAAAACAATATCGATTTGTTTTGTAATTCGCTTGTATTGATAACGCTCTTTGAATTTATTGTTATTAAGAAAGTCTCTAAGAATTATATCCACTTCATTTTTTCTTTTGATAATTCGTTCTGCATGAATGAGCCTTTCCCGTTCTTCTTTGAAAAACTTAATATCATCATATTTTTCCAATGTCTGTCGGCTTTTTACAGTTACATACTCATCAATGTAGGTAATCATCTCCCAGTTTGTGAACCCTAATTCACTTAATACTTCGGCTTCCAATTTTTTGTATTTTTGTGCTTTTATAATTTTAAATGCTGCAACAAGTATAATTACTACTAAAATGAATTCCATTGTGTTTTCTCCATAAACTCTTTTTATTCTTAGTCGTTGATTTCAGTGATTGGTGAAATGGCTAGAGTTCCAATCCACTAATCCAAAAGTAAAAATGAAACCTATCTTCCCTTATGGACTCATGTACTAATGTAGATTGATGCGGCGATCTAAGTGTCAACACGAGGACAAATTGGGATATAATTTATATCTCTCTTACATTATAAGGAAACACTCTTCAGTGTACAGATGATACTCTCTGTTAAACTCTCATCTGATGCAAGTTCTTTAAGCTGTTCAAGACGCTCTATATATTTCCCGGGATCGCTAAATATTTTAATGGAAACACCTGTGATCCTGTCTTTTTTCAAGATCTGATCCATATGGGTGTAAAATGCTTTTTCTGCAAACTTTTTGTCTTCTGTGTAGCCTACCAGTGTATTGCCTTTTATAACCAGATGTCCTACGTTATAATTTTTATCATAGGAAGTAAATACGAGGTCATATAACGCAGTCAGACCTTCCGCGTGTCTGGTGATTTCCTCACAAACTTCCTTGGACAGACTGCGATAGCGCAGATACATGATCATCTGTACGGCACTTTTGCTGGTCGGAAGGCATCCAAGCACTGCTACAATGGTCAGAAGATTTACTTTCGTCTTAGTGGTCACCCAGCCTGCTATGAACAGACTGATGGAGATGGCGAAATAAATTAGCGTTCGTATCACTTCAAACTTTTTCTGAGAATCCAGATAGCCTTTGGTTCCTTTGAAGGACTCAGCATTAAAAAGTCTTTTTATCTGCATAGTAAACTCCATTCTCTATTCTCTATTTCAAGAATCGCATAATAGTCAATATCCATTGGTGCGGCAGGCATTTTGCCAACACCCAAAAAGCCTGAATCGGCAGGCTGCACACAGACATGGGACGTTTGTGATAGGAATCCTTAAGTGCCAGCTTTACCACTTTCTCTGCACTGACCAGGGTAAACTTCTTGACGCCCAATGTGCTGCCGGTCTTTTCTGCAATATCAAAAAACGGTGTGTCAACCGGCCCGGGACAAACACTGGTCACATAGATTCCCTTTGGACGAAGCTCCTCACCAAGTGCTCTGGAAAAACTATGCACATAAGACTTGGTAGCAGCATACACTGCAAAACCCGGTTGGGGCAAAAAAGCTGCGCTGGAAGCCAATTGTATGATCCGACTTCCCCTCTTCATATAAGGAAGACAACAATGGGTCACATGGGTAAGAGCCTCACAATTTAAACGCACCATCCCCAACTGCCCTTTCACATCCTTAGCCGCTACCTTTGAAAAGGCTCCCAACAATCCATAACCTGCACAGTTTATCAACATGCGAATACATGCCCGATGTTCTTCCAAAGTATCTGTAAGCCATTCTACCTGTGCTTCGTCGGTGATATCCATTGCAAAGATTCGTGTTCTATGCTGAAGAGAGTCAGCAACCTCCTGCAATCTTTCACGGCTTCTGGCAATCAGCCAGATTTCATCTATTCCCTCAAAATACGGATCAATCTGGTATGCAAATTCCTTACCAATGCCCGAAGAGGCTCCGGTAATGATAACTATATTCTTTGACATATTGCGACCTTTCTAAATTAACCTCTTTTATAACTCTTTTACAAATACTCAAATTACCCTCTGCCACTTTACCTGTGTCAGAGGGTAGATTCTTATTCTTCAACTGCAGTCACCGTTTTTAAAACAGCTTCTTCAGCATTCCAAGTGCATCAGCAGCTTTGTCCAATGTAATCTTACCTTTTACGCCATCGATGACCTTTTCGATGATATCATCCGGAAGATCAATCCCGATAATCTTTTCAATCGCCTTCACAGGCTCCTTCTGAAACTGCTCCAGAAGATCATCATCATTCTTTACTGCATCTACAATTTTCTCAATCGTCTCTTTAATATCCATTTCATTCTCTCCATTATGTGAAAATTTCTATCTCCATTTTACTATAGTTTCAAAGAATTTTCAACCATATTCAGCACATCTCGCAGATATTTTTACTTATTCCTAACTCTATATAATACTAGGCCAAGAACAAAGCGCCGCCGGCAGGCATATCACTTGGGCAGGGATGCATGAGGCTGACAGTGGGCGGGCAGGGTGGTTTGGTTTGCAGTTGCAAGACTGTTAGAGTTACTTCGGGATGTGATTTGACCGGAATGAAAGCGTTAGAGCACAATAAGGCAACATGTTTGAGGAGCGCAAAGCGCGACGAGTTTTGCCGTTTGTGCTCTGCCCTTAGCTTCCATTCCGGTCAATTCACACCCCCTTAGTAACTCTTACTGTCTTGCAACTGCAAACCAAACCACCCTGCCCGCCCACTGTCAGCCTCATGCATCCCTGCCCAAGTGATATGCCTGCCGGCGGCGCCCCCAGTCCTTGCCCCTAGTCATTTTTTCTTATGCACGTTCCGTATGGTACTTTTCTTTTTGCGATTATTTTGATTACTTTGGGCCCCAGCCGTCTTTGGCTGTCTATAACCTTCAGAAGCAAGCTTCCTGGGCCGTATCAGGCACTTCTTATCAAACCCGATCAAGTCCGTGCGCCCTGCCTGTGTCAAAGCCTCATGGACCAGGTCATAGTTCTTAGGATTGCGGTACTGTATCAGAGCCCTCTGCATGGCTTTTTCGTGAGGATTACGGCACACGTAGACCGGTTTCATGTCTCGTGGATCCAAACCGGTATAGTACATTACCGTAGAAATGGTGGAGGGTGTGGGATAAAAATCCTGCACCTGCTCCGGCATATACCCCAGATCACGCAGATACTCTGCCAGCTCAATGGCTTCCTTTAACGTAGAGCCCGGATGAGAAGACATCAAATAGGGCACCAGAAACTGATTCTTGGAAAGTCTCTGATTCCACTTCATATACTTGGCCACAAAACGCTCATATACTGCACGTTTCGGCTTTCCCATGCGCTGCAGCACAGCGTCGGATATATGCTCCGGCGCTACTTTCAGCTGCCCACTGATATGATGCTCCACAAGTTCTTTAAAAAAGGTCTCATCCGGGTCTGCCAGCAGATAGTCGAAACGGATACCCGACCGGACAAATACTTTCTTGACACCGGGAAGCTCTCTTAGCTTACGAAGCAGGGAAAGATAATCCTTGTGATCAGCTTTCATGTTTTTACAGGGCTCAGGGAAAAGGCATTGCCTGTTTTTACATACCCCGTGGGTCATCTGCTTCTCGCAAGAAGGAAATCTAAAGTTGGCTGTAGGTCCTCCCACATCATGAATATATCCTTTAAAATCAGGTTCCTTTGTCAGTAACTTAGCTTCCTCTATGATGGACTCATGGCTACGCACTTGAATGGTGCGTCCCTGATGGAATGTTAGCGCACAGAAGCTGCACCCGCCGAAACATCCTCTGTTGCTGACCAGGGAAAACTTGATCTCTGAAATGGCCGGCACGCCACCTTTTGCTTCATAGGAGGGATGATAAGTCCTCATGTAGGGCAGAGAAAAGATATCATCCATTTCCTGCATGGTAAGGGGCGTCTGGGGCGGATTCTGCACCACATACAGCTGGTTGGGATAAGGCTCGATCAGAGGCTTTCCGTTGCAGAAATCGGTATTCTGATATTGAATGGCAAAGCTTTTGGCATACAGGGCTTTGTCAGCTTTCATTTCTTCGTAGGAAGGCAACATCACACTGTCATAAATTCCGTCTATATCTCTGGTCTTGTAGACCGTGCCGGGAATAAAGGTAATGTCTTTGACGTCAATGCCATGGTTCAGGGCATCTGCGATCTCTACAATGGACTTCTCTCCCATTCCATAAGAGACCAGATCCGCCTGACTGTCCAGCAGTATGGAACGCTTAAAGCTGTCAGTCCAGTAATCATAATGAGCCATTCTGCGTAGACTTGCTTCGATACCACCGATGATGATAGGTACATCGCGGTATGTGCGACGAATAAGATTACCGTACACTGCAGTGGCGTGATCCGGACGTTTTCCCATCTCACCTCCGGGAGTATAAGCATCCGTGGCTCTTCTTTTCTTGGATACAGAATAATGATTTACACAGCTGTCCATATTACCGGCTGAGATCAAAAAGGCTAGCCTGGGCTTACCCAGGATACTGATGCTGGTATCATCTTTCCAATCAGGCTGTGAAACAATCCCCACACTGTAGCCGTGGGCTTCCAGCACTCGGCTGATGATGGCATGGCCGAAGGAGGGATGATCCACATATGCATCCCCGATGATATATACAAAATCAAGCTGCTTTATGCCACGCGCTTCCATATCCTGTTTTGATATGGGTAAAAATCCGTTACTCATTCCACAATCCTCTAAACGTTTCAATATAGTAATCTGCCAATGCTTTCTTTGCCTCTCTGGAGTCGGCAGAGTATACATCTTCTACGGCACAGACACGCATACCGGCACTTTTCCCAGCCTGAATGCCCGGGATGATATCTTCAAACACAAGACATTCGGAAGGATCCACGCCAAGAACTCCTGCCACCTTCAGATAAATATCCGGGGCCGGTTTGCCTCTGTCTACCTCACAGCCTGTCATAATACACTGAAAGAAGTTATGCAGGCCGTGGACATCCGCGATATTTTCTACCAATTGTCTGGAATTGCTTGTGGCAATGCCAAGCTGGACGCCTCTTTCCCTGCATCCTTCGAGAAACTCATGGACGCCTTCCTTTAAGGGCACCTCATGTAGATACTTATCCCAAGCCATGCGATTCCAGTCCTCTTTCATCTGTTCAATGGAGTCCGGAATGGAGAAATGAGACTTAAAATAGACAGCTGTTTCTGAAAAACTCATACCTTCAATATTGCGTTGCAGATCATCCGGCAGTGCAATGCCGAACTTACCCAGATATGCAATATCAATATCTTTCCAGATCCACATGGAATCTACCAAAGATCCATCCAGATCAAATATGACAGCCTTCATATCTTTTAACATTTCATGCATGCTTCTACCTCCTGTCCGGTTAATTCTCTGTACTGGCCGGGTGCCAAACCTACGTCTAATGTAAGAGGACCGAAAGTGACTCGTTTCAGTGTCACCACCTCATTACCCACTGCCTGCAGCATCCGTTTCACCTGATGAAAGCGGCCTTCCTGTATGGTGAGAAGAATCTGTACACATCCTTCTGTGACCTTCTTTGGAAAGGATACCACGGCCGGCAGGGTAAGCTTTTCATCACCAATGTCAACGCCCTGTTCCAGTCTGGTCTTATCTTCGGGAGTCAAAGGCTTTCTAATACCCACGAGATAAGTCTTGTCCACATGTTTTTTGGGTGAAAGCATGCGATGAGACAGGTCACCGTCGTTTGTGATCAGAAGCAGACCGGTAGTATCCTTATCCAGACGACCGACAGGAAAGAGATTTTTGTCCTTCACGTCTGTCAAAAGGCTGAGCACTGTGTCTGCAGTGTTGTCTGTGGTGGCAGATACTACGCCTGTCGGCTTATGAAGCATATAATAAGCGTATTTCCTGAAAGTACAGGATTCACCCCGTAGTGCGACGTTATCATTGCTTTCGTGGATTTTCAGATCCGGTTTTTTTACGATAATGTCGTTTACGCTCACCAGTCCCTGTCGGATATAATCCTTGATCTGGCTGCGAGTTCCCATATTACAGTCACATAAAAATTTATCTAAGCGAACCATATTTCACCTTCTTATTGTGCCGGGCAAATCATATACATAGAATGACTGTATCAATGTATATGGAGCCTTGCATGACACGTTCTCTTAACAGATTTCGGGTTAAAAAAATAATCTATACAGTATTTTTTCTTGTATTGATCTTTTTGATTCTGACCAATTCTCAGAAAAGTACCTATTACGCACTGTATGGCCTGAATCTCTGGTTTACCAAAATGATACCTTCCCTGTTTCCTTTTATGATTCTGTCAGGTATCATGGTAAGACTTCAGCTGACAGCAGGCTTTGCCTCCCTCATGCACCCGCTCCTTCATCCGCTTTGGCGCGTCAGAAAAAACGTTACCTATGCCATGATCATGGGCTTTCTTTGCGGTTTTCCTATGGGAGCCCGTGTCACTTGTGATCTGCTTGACCGGCATATGATCACCGAAAAAGAAGCCAACTTTCTTTTGGCCTTTTGCAATAATATCGGGCCTGTTTATTTCACAGGCTTTGTACTGCCTATGCTAAAGCGTACACAGATACTGCCTTACCTGATAGGAATGTATGGCCTACCCTTTTTGTATGGGCTGCTGTTAAGGCACACTGTATACAAGAGCATGTCAGAAGCAGACTCTTATCAGATTGCCTATGATCACAAAGCCACCCGGAGACCTTATTCTATCCTGGAACAAATTGATGATGCGATTGACACGTCAGTTCAAGGAATACTGTCCCTTGGAGGTTATATGATTCTATTTAATCTGTTGAATCTTATACCGGTATCCGTTGTAGATATGGTATTGCATGCCATAAATAGCAAAACCATTGTAGCAGGTAAAGTCCATTTTGTGGAGGCGCTGCCTGCACTGATCGCTCCGATCCTGGAGATCACAGGTGGTCTGGGATTTCTTGAAGACCGACTACCTCTTTATTCCCTGTTACTTCTGCCTTTTGGTGGGCTGTCCTGCATGGCTCAGACGTATAGTATCATCAGACATAGTAATCTTTCCATTCATACATACGTATACCACAAATTGATCCTGACAGGCATCACTGTCCTTTACTATGTTGGTTGGAAAACCTTTTTCCCTCAAAGTTTTCTGCTGTAAAGTGACATGCAGGCAACCATACCAGACCGGCTTTTGGGCCGGCCTGATACAGCAGCCTGCCTTTCAACATCCACTGTGCAACTATATTGTGTTACGTATGTAACTACTTGCATTGGGCAGATGCCTATATGCAAATTAGGAAATGACATCCAGACCGGATGATGCCTCCTCTTCCATAGCCATAGGCTGCTCATCTCCTTCGTTCTTTGAAGGATGTAGTTCGCCTCTGTTGGACTGAATGATATCCTGATACTGGTTCAGGGAGTTAAGCAGATTCTCATAGTGAGAAGCAGCTGACTGGGACGCTGATGAGATCAGGTTCTCTAAATGTGCCAACATATCATCCATATACTGCATGGCTGCCGTTTTTACACCATTTGCTTCCATAGTGGCATTGTCAAGGATAGCTTGGGCCTGTTGTGTGGCCTCGCTGACAACTGCATTGGCCTGCTCATATGCCTGTTGCATAATCTCATGCTCGCTGACAAGCTCAGAGGTCTGTGCGGTGGCTTCGCTGATCATACTTTCGGCCTTGGCACGGGCATCGCTTAGGATAGCTTCTTTGTTGCTGATGATCTTCTGGTATCTCTTGATCTCTTCGGGTGTCTTCATGCGAAGCTCTCTTAAGAGTTCTTCGATTTCATCCTTGTTCACGATAATGTTGGTACTGGACATAAACTGTGGTTTACAGCTGTCAATGTACTCTTCGATCTCATCGATCAACTGTTCAATCTTACTGCTCATGGGTGGTCTCCTTGTTTTGGGTGATTGTTTATTTGGCAATTCCATACTTTTTATAAATCATCTCGGCAACAAACTCCGGTACACACTGTGAGATATCGCCGCCGAAGCTTGCGATCTCTTTTACTGTGGAAGAGCTCAGATACGCGTATTCGAGACTGGTGGTCAAAAACACAGTGTCCAGTTCCTCGCCTGAAAACTTACGGTTTGTCTGGGCAATCTGTAGCTCATATTCAAAATCGGTGATAGCCCTCAGTCCTCTGACAGCTACATGAAGGTCTTTCTCTCTGGCATAATCGATCAAAAGCCCGCTGAAACTGTCAATCTGTACATTTGGCAGATCCTTTGTTGCCTCTTCTAATATCTTAACACGTTCTTCTACAGAAAACAATGGTGTTTTTGCTTTATTATTGAGTACACTGACGATCAGTTCGTCAAAAATGTCGGCAGCTCTTCGGATAATATCCAGATGCCCATAGGTAACGGGATCAAAGCTGCCCGGATATACGGCTCTTTTCATAGCTTTTCTCCAATCATGCTTTTTGGATAAATACGTGCTTATTGGTCTTGTACATCTTCTCACGCATCAATTGAAAGCCCAAAGAAGGAAGGTAGGAAAAATCAGTGTCCAAAGAAGCCTCTATGACGATCAATGTCTCTTCTGTCACATATTTCATTCCTTTCAGGACTTCCAATGCTCTTCTCTCATGCTCCTGATCATAGGGGGGATCCATGAAAATCACATCCACTTCTTTTTCGTAGATTCCGTTTAGACCGGCGCATGCATCCTGCTTTAATACAATAGCACGTTCTGTGAATTTTGTAAATGCCAGATTGCTTTGTATGCAGGAAAGTGCTTTCGGGGCATTCTCAATAAAATACGCTTTGCGGGCACCACGGCTTAATGCCTCGATGCCGATGCCGCCGCTACCGCTAAACAGGTCTACAAAGACACAGTCAGGGATGTTGGGCTGCAGGATATTGAACAAGGTTTCCTTGATACGATCCGTGGTAGGGCGTGTGTCAGGACCTTCCGGCGTACAAAGGGGCAAGCTTCTGGCTGTACCGGCTATTACTCTCATAATGTTTCCTTTCCGGACTGATCAAAGGCGGGGTTTGGTGCCTTTGGTGTCGCGTTTGTTTAATTTCATGTTGGACAGTGAAAGTTGTTTCTCATTATAGGTGATAAACGTTTCGCTGCCAGGAGTCAGGTAGTAGACGCTCTCTACGTGATCCTTGAGGGAAAGCTTCATGGCGCGGACGCCGATGGCGGCTTTCTTTTTTTCGGGGAGTTCGTCCAGGGCAAACTTTAATAAATAGCCTTCGCGGGTTTGAAGGACGAGTTGGTGTTGGTCGCGGAGGGCCATGACACTTACTACTTCATCGCCTTCACCTAGTTTGGTGGCGGCTACGGTGCGTTTGGCCACATCGAATTCAGCGCCGTCTACGATCTTGGCCATGGCCTGGGAGGTTACAAATGCAAGGCGGCATAGGTTAATCTCGGTCTGGCTGGTGATGTAGACAATTTGCTCTTTTTCGGAGCTGAAGTTGCTGACATTGTCAATGGGGATGCCTTTGTCACGGAATTTGCCATTTGGCAGATCCATGGCTTTGATAGTGTGCAGCTGGCCTGTGTTGGTAAACAGGCAGATGCGGCCGGTATTCCTGCATTTTAATACATATTTGAATTCGGTGTCAGCGGCTTCTTTATTGCGCTCGTAGGTGTTTACATCTATGGTCTTGGCATAGCCGAAGCGGTCCATCAGGAAGTAGATATCAGTCTCTTCCACTTCTTTCTCTTTATAAACAGCAGCCTCTGCGTTCATAATCTGGGTTCTGCGGGGACGACTGTATTCTTTCTTGAAGGCTTCCAACTCGTTGATGATGACCTGGGCCATGGAATCTCTGCGCTCCAGAATATCTTCATAGCGGTAGATATTGGCCATGGTTTCCTCGTGTTCATTGATGAGAGCCTCGATTTCCAGGCCGATCAATTTGTACAGGCGCATTTCCAGAATAGCGTTGGCCTGTTTCTCGGTGAACATTAACTGCTGGGCCATGATCTTGGATTCTCTGGATTTGAATTTGATACCGTCGATCTTACCTTCGGTCAGGCACAGCTTGGCCATCTGGCGATCCTTGGAACCGCGCAAGATCTCGATGATCAGGTCGATCACGTTGCAGGCCTTGATCAATCCCTCCTGGATCTCCTTTTTCTCCATTTCTCTGGCCAGAAGATTGGTGTATTTTCTGGTAGCCACCTGGAACTGGAAGTCCACATTGGCTTTGATGATCTGTTTTAAGCCCATGACTTCAGGGCGTCCGTCTGCTATGGCCAGCATGTTGACACCAAAAGTATCTTCTAAACGGGTCTTTTTATACAGAAGATTGGTAAAGTTCTCCACATCGGTGTCTTTACGAAGCTCGATGACGATGCGGATACCTTCTTTGGAGGACTGGTTGGAGATGTCCACAATGTCCTGAGTCTTTTTCGATTCTGACAAGGCTGCCACGTCCATCAGGAACTTGGAGATGTTGGCACCGATCATGGGATAAGGGATCTCCGTGATGACTAAATTGGTCTTACCGCCCTTAGCCTTTTCGTAAATCACTTTCCCGCGTACTTTGATCTTGCCCACACCAGTCTCATAAATGGACAAAAGCTCGTCTTCGTTGATTACGATACCGCCTGTGGGAAAATCAGGTCCTTTTACATAACGCATCAATTCTCTGGTGGTAATATTTTCATTTAACATATACGCCTTTGTGGCGTCAATCACTTCTGAAAGGTTGTGAGGTGGGATGCTGGTGACCATACCCACTGCAATACCTTCCGAACCATTGATCAGGAGATTGGGAATTTTAACCGGCAGTACCGTAGGTTCTTTTTCCGTCTCATCAAAGTTGGGCATAAAGTCTACCACATCCTTGTCAAGATCGGCAAGGAAAGCTTCCTGTGTGATCTTCTGCAGTCTGGCTTCCGTGTATCGCATGGCCGCAGCGCCGTCACCCTCGATGTTACCAAAGTTACCATGTCCGTCAATCAGTGCCAGCCCTTTTTTGAAATCCTGAGTCATAACTACAAGGGCATCATAAATGGAACTGTCGCCGTGTGGATGGTACTTACCCATAGTATCACCAACTATACGGGCACTTTTACGATAGGGACGATCATAGCGGATGCCCAGCTCATGCATATCATAAAGGGTACGTCTCTGTACCGGCTTTAAGCCATCTCTCACATCCGGCAGCGCACGGGCGACGATAACACTCATGGCATAGTCGATAAAAGATTTCTGCATGACCTCCGAATATTCTGTTTTTATGATTCTGTCGTTCATAGGTTTTCTCCTTAAATATCCAGTTCGGCATCAGTGGCATGGTCATAGATAAAGGCCTTTCTGGGAGGAACATCCGTACCCATCAACAGTTCTGTTACCTCAGAAGCCATACGTGCATCTTCAATTTCCACCAGCTTCATCATACGTGTCTCTGGATTCAGTGTGGTCTCCCACAGCTGATCCGCATCCATTTCACCTAATCCCTTGTATCTCTGTAAGGTAAAAGGCCCTTTGTGAGTCTTTCGATATCGTTCCAATGCCTTATCATCATACAGATACTCTTCTTTTCCTTTGCTTGGCATCGCCTTATACAAGGGCGGCATGGCAAGATACACATGTCCTTCATAAATCAGTTCCGGCATAAAGCGATAAAACAGCGTCAGAAGCAGCGTGGAAATATGAGAGCCATCCACATCCGCATCAGTCATAATTACGATCTTGTCATAGCGCAGCTTACTGATATCAAAGTCATTACCGTATCCTTCTGAAAAACCACAGCCAAAAGCATTGATCATGGTCTTGATCTCAGCGTTAGCAAGCACCTTATCAATACTTGCCTTCTCCACGTTCAGAATCTTACCACGTATGGGCAGGATCGCCTGATAATTTCGGTCTCTGGCCGTCTTGGCGCTGCCGCCTGCGGAATCACCCTCTACGATAAAAATCTCACACTTGGAAGGATCCTTACTCTCACAGTTAGCCAGCTTTCCGTTTGAGTCAAAAGAAAACTTCTGCTTTGTAAGCAGATTGGTCTTGGCCTTCTCTTCTGTCTTACGAATCTTTGCTGCCTTTTCCGCACACCCGATAATATTCTTCAGCGTCTCCAGATTCCGATCAAAGAATCGCACGATCTCATCACCGGTTACCTTGCTGACCACCTTGGCAGCGTCCTGATTATCCAGTTTTGTCTTGGTCTGCCCTTCAAATCGAGGATCCGGATGCTTCACAGATACCACTGCCGTCATACCGTTACGCACATCCGCACCGGTAAAATTGGCATCCTTCTCCTTCAAAATATTTAATTCCCTGGCATAGTTATTGATCACATTCGTAAAAATACTCTTAAATCCGGTCAGATGGGTGCCGCCCTCAGAGTTATAAATATTATTACAGAATCCAAGCACGATCTCATGGAACTCATTTACATACTGCAAAGCCACCTCCACAGAGATCCCTTCACTCTCTCCGGAGAAATAGATCACATCATGTACGGTTTCCTTAGATTTATTCATATCTTTGATAAATCCAATGATTCCTTCAGGTTCATGGAACGTCACCTTCTCCGCGCTTTCCTTACGCTTGTCCTCAAACACAATGGTCAGATTGGGATTCAGATATGCCGTCTCGTGCAGCCTACTCTTCACCTCATCTTCTTTAAAACGGGTCTTATCAAAAATCGTATCATCAGGCAGGAAATTAATGGTCGTACCACTCTCTCTGGTCTTCCCAACTACCGGAAGCAGCCCATCCACCAGTTCGATCACCGGATTACCGCGCTCATACTGATCCTCATAAATAAACCCACCGGTCTTAACCCTGACTGTCAGCCTGGTAGACAAAGCATTGACAACCGAAGATCCCACACCATGCAGACCACCGCTTGTCTTATACGCATTGTTATCAAATTTACCGCCCGCATGCAGTGTGGTAAACACAAGACGCTCCGCACTGATTCCTTTCTCATGCATACCAACAGGAATACCGCGCCCATTATCACTGACTGTTGCAGAGCCATCCGCTTCAAGTGTTACCTTGATCTCGTTGCAAAAACCGGCCAGATGCTCGTCCACGGAATTGTCTACGATCTCGTAGATCAAGTGATTCAGACCTTTGGTGGATACACTGCCGATGTACATACCGGGGCGTTTTCTGACCGCCTCGAGGCCTTCCAGGACGGTGATACTGGAAGCATCATAGTTACTTGCATTCGCCATTTTAAATCCTTGCCTTTCTTGCACATGGTAAGTTGCAAGTTTTAGGAGGTGCGCAAAGGGG
>JAZQGM010000029.1:0-22136 GCA_045540075.1 Acetatifactor sp.
CTGATGAACCACGCTTTTCTGTGGTAGCATTCAGTGCAGCCTTCAACGCATCCGGCTCTATGTTTGCATATTGCAGCTTGGCCAATATGTAGATGTCGTAGTAATCTCTTGGTCTGGTATTCTGGTCGCCTCTGGATATGACTGTCTCCAATTTTTCCGCCATAATGGTTTCCAGATTATATGCAAGCACGGAAATACTTCTATCCTCCAAGAGAAGTTTGAATTGATACTCTATCTCTTTCGGTGTAATCTTATCCCCTGTGGTAATATCCAATTTCAGCGGAACAGCCATTGGGGGATAATTTGCAGACAGCGAAACACGATACCCGGTATATACATCTCCTTCCCGAATCTCTCCGATGCTACGGAAACCAAAGGTCACATCATCCTCTAATTCTATTTTGCAAATCTCTTCAAACATTTCCCGTACAGTCTTTTCATTGACAGGCAAGCCTTTTATGGTTGCATCCATATCCATGGTTGCTCTGGTATCAAGCCCTACCATTGCTGCAATCAGAAATCCGCCTTTCAAAATAAAGTTCTGCTGATATTTTGAAATGGATATTCGTTCCAGCAACCGCTCCAACATAAAATTCTGCATGACTAGCTGTGCAGATATATGTTTTTCCTTTGCAAGATTTTTAATAATCGCTTTTAACTGCATTGCATTTTTCATAACAATACCTCCAGATATGCTCTGAGTTTTTTCTCCACCTTCAAGACTTTTGCATACTCTGACAAGACCGGAATATTTTTATCCGTTCTGGTTGCATATCGTTTAAACGCCTCCGTCACTACCTGAATATCCACATGACTATGTGGACGCAAAATATCGCAGAGCGTGCGCTCCACACTATAAGCCCTTACGGTATTTCCTCCCGGCGTAAGCACTTCTGCTATGCCCAAATCATATATGGCTTCGTTACACTGCACACAGCGAATGCTTTCTTCCTTGGGCTTTGTCAAATTATAATTCGCCGGAAACGTCATGTGATATCTGTTCGGTGTCCTGTCCGTTAAATCCCAGAGAAATAGTGCTGTTTCATGGGAATAGATTCCTCTTTTAAATCGACTCTGCAAATTAAAAATTTCATCATCCCAGATCTCCGGCAAAACGTAAACACCTCTTGCTGACTTTTCAATCATTCCCTTGTCAACAAGGTATTTGATATTTCCACGAGAGATACCTGCTGCAACCACCATTGCAGCAGTAACTGTGCCATTATTCTCTTTTGCCATTTTTATAATTTCTTCAGTTGCTCCCACAATAGTTCCCTTTCTTTCTATTGACTTTTATGCTTATAATTATAATTTCACATGGCATAAAAGTCAATAGAAATACTTTACTTGGTGTAAAATTGGTGTGCTTTTTCTTTGTAAAACCTCTCAAACCCTTGATAACACTGCGTTTTTGCTTGTGCAATCATTTTGTGCCGTGATAAATTAACATAAGGAAATAAGTGTGGTGCATATAATGGAAAAAAAGCATTGTATTTTGCGTCGATTTAGAATGGAGTATTTTATGAAGGCAGAAGGATCAGGGCAGCAAGTATTGAAAAAAATAAGAGAAATTTGGGGTAAAAATCGGAAGGAAATGGTGTTGAGAGGGGGGCAGCTGGTAGGAGTGCTGGCGTTTCTGCTTTCTATGTTTTTTGTAGGAAGAGGGGTTGGGTATCTGAGCGAGGAGTTTGCGGTGGAGAGTCGGGGGGTTTTGTTGGAGGCGGATAATTGGGGGCTGGGATTTGGGGCAGAGGGGACGCAGCCTTCGGGGAATATCTCTGCGAAAGAACTGGCTCAGTATAATGCGTTTTATGTGGGGGGTGGTGAGGAGAAGGTAATTTATCTGACCTTTGACTGTGGTTATGAGAATGGGTATACGGGGATGATGTTGGATGCGCTAAAGAAGCATAATGTGTCGGCCACTTTTTTTGTGGTGGGGCATTATCTGGAATCTGCACCGGATTTGGTGAAAAGGATGGTGGATGAGGGGCATACTATCGGAAATCATACGTATCATCATCCGGATATGTCAAGTATCTCCTCTGTGGAGAAGTTTAAAGAAGAGATGGATGGGGTGTCTTCGTTATATAAGGAAATGACCGGGCAGGATATGTTGCCTTTTTATCGGCCTCCGCAGGGAAAATATAGTAAGGAAAATCTGCAGATGGCTAAGGATCTGGGGTATTATACCTTCTTCTGGAGTCTGGCTTATGTGGACTGGAATGTGGATAAACAGCCTTCTCATGAGGAAGCTTTTTCTAAGCTTTGCAGCCGGATACATCCGGGGGCTATTGTGCTGCTTCATAATACTTCTAAGACCAATGGGGAGATTCTGGATAAACTGTTGACCAAGTGGGAGGAAATGGGGTATACTTTTGGGACTTTGGATGAACTTTACGAACAATAGTTCATTGACCTGAGCAGGTGAAAAGGCCTGCTCAGATTTTTTCCTGAGAAAAACGTCTTCACTTGTCACAGGGTCATGCCACCCGGAATATGCTATCATAACAGCACAAAAAGGAAGACTTTTTATGTCTATATCTTCCTCTGATATTCTGAATCTGTCCCATGCACTGAAAGACATCTGTGAAGTAGACTGTGAGACATGTCCTCTTCTGACTAAGACCTTACGTCTGGTAGCACAGAGCAATCTCTTACAGGCTCACTTGTTATACAGTCAAACCCTGTCGGAAGCATGCTGCCAGGAAAGAAGCCGGTACTGCAGGATTGAGGACAGTCTTTGTAAAGACGCAGCCCACCGATACATCGCCGGGCAAGATCCCCGTCAGGAGAAATTTAACCTGAATTACATTCACGAGCATCCCCGAGCCGACTATGACCACCACGACTGTGGCTCAGAAAACTGTGATTAATCCCGACAAAGATTCCAACTTCCATCTGCGATCCGCCTCATGGCTTTTCCATTCAGAGCAGCAGCCTCTAACTTTCCCGTCACATCATATACAAGCTTCAAAGAGAAAAAAGGAATCTCTTCTTCCAACAATCTGAAGAAGATTTTGTCTCCCTCCCAGAGATTCAGCTCATACACATTCTCCATAGGTACCCACTCAAGGACACCTTCATCGCAGGCAATGGGTACGCCTTCGAAGCCATCCGCCGTAAAAAGGGACATATATTCCACTTCTGTATCACCGGACACGAAGGTGACAAGTCCCCTGTAGCGATAGGAGGTCAAGGTGTAACCGGTTTCCTCCTTTACCTCCCGGATCACACATTCCTCCGGGCTTTCCCCAGCTTCAAAATGACCGCCTACACCGATCCATTTATCTTTATTGATATCGTTTTTCTTAACCACTCTGTGTAACATCAGATAACAGCCATCTTTTTCGATGTAGCACAGAGTACTCATGCTCACACGTCTTTCCATTCTTTTCACCTTTCTAACCACCTTGCGATCAGTCGTGTCTCTGTTCTTCATTGTCATAACATTCACAGAACCTTGCAGCAAAAGCCGGCGGTTCCTCATTGGCATACAGGTGTGAGATATCTCCAAAGGAGCTCATACGAAAAGAAGCAATACCTTTTCTGCGCTCTTCCGTCACAACCGTGGTCACGGAAGAAGGTGCTGCGCACATTCCATGCCAAAGCTGCATAGGTGAAATATTCAGCAGATGACTTAACAATACACATTCTACGCCAAAATGACAGAAGAATACCAACGTATCATCGTGGGCCTTCTCTACCCTATAATAATGCTCTTCTCTGACATATCCGTGTTCTTTCAGTAGCTTGTCAAACTCGGTTGTTACCCACTCATAGGCTTCCTTGATATTCCCATCCTGCATGATCTTAGTATCCATCCATTTATCATAACAGTAATACTTTTCCTCCTTGGTCCAGTCCTGGGGCAGCCAGTCCCAGGGTATGCTATCCCGCTCTGGCCTGTCCGGCCGCCTGATCTGTACCTGGAATTCCCTAAGCCATGCTTTCTCCACTGCTGTCCTGCCCAGCTTCTTTAATGTGCAGGAAGCGGTATCTTTGGCCCTGCCAAGGGGAGAGACATAGAATGCTTTGATATCCAGCTTTGTAAGTTTCTGAGAGAGATACGCCGCCTCTTTCCAACCCTTTTCTGTAAGAGAATCTATACTATAGTCAGGATCTGCGTGTCTGATGATCAATAATTTCATTGACTGTTTCCTCGCTTTGCTAAATTTGCCTGTTGCCTTTTTAAATAAATTTTATTTATTATACACAATCCGAAGCAGAATTGCAACCTTCCATAACTTCTTGACTTTACGCAAATTTTCCTTGCAGTCTGATACAATACAAGGTATACTTAATTTAAACGTAATACATAACAGCACAAACAAGATCTACACAGGAGGGATTATCATGTATTATAACAATAAGATCTGGATCGGCGATGCCGACGGAGAGAAAGTATGTATTTTACCGAAGATGGCCAACCGTCACGGCCTGATCGCCGGCGCCACAGGTACCGGTAAGACAATCACGCTGAAGGTATTGGCAGAATCTTTCAGTGATGCCGGCGTGCCTGTTTTTCTGGCAGATGTAAAAGGCGATCTGTCCGGCATGTGCCGCCCGGGTGTAAACAGTGAGGACATGCAGAAACGACTCAAGCGTTTTGGCTTGGATCAGTGTGGCTTTGACTATCACTCTTATCCTTCTGTATTCTGGGATATCTATGGACAAATGGGGATTCCTTTGCGCACCACTATTTCTGAGATGGGACCCATCTTGCTGTCTAAGCTGATGGATCTAAATACCACACAATCTGACATTCTGACAGTGGTATTCAAGATCGCGGATGATAATGACCTCCTGCTGATCGACACAAAAGACCTGAAGGCTATGCTACAGTATGTAAGTGAGAACAGCAAGGAATTGACATTAGAATACGGCAATATCTCCAAGCAGAGTGTGGCTGCTATCCTGCGCCATGTAGTGGCATTGGAGACTCAGGGCGGCGAACAATTTTTTGGGGAGCCTGCGCTGAATATCAGTGATTGGTTTGCTTGTGGAGATGGCGGAAAAGGTAATATCAATATTCTGGACTGTCGGACACTTGCCAATGACGGAACTTTATATTCCGCGTTCCTTTTGTGGATGCTCTCAGAGCTTTTTGAGACACTGCCTGAAATCGGCGACCGTGACAAGCCCAGGATGATCTTCTTTTTTGACGAAGCGCATCTTCTGTTTGACAATATTTCCAAGGCACTGGAGGACAAGATTGAACAGATTGTAAAGCTGATCCGTTCCAAGGGTGTGGGAATTTACTTTATTACTCAGAACCCCAGAGATATCCCTGACGGAGTTTTGAGCCAGTTGGGCAATAAGATCCAGCATGCCCTGCGAGCCTATACCCCTACCGATGAAAAGGCTGTAAAAGCAGCAGCCAATTCCTTCCGCACCAACCCTGCCTTTGATACCAAAGAAGCTATCACTGCTCTTGGAACCGGAGAAGCACTGATCTCTGTTCTCGACGAAGAAGGCATCCCCTGTATCGTACAAAGGTGCAAAGTATTACCTCCCCAAAGTCTTATGGGGCCCATCTCAGACGAAGAGAAGAAACAGGAAGTATTGGTGAATAACCTGTACCTGCGTTATCAAAACATGGAAGACCGTGATTCTGCCTACGAATTTCTGCAGCGTAAGCGCATGCAGGACGCTGAAGAAGAAGCACAGGAGAAGAAAGTCGCCGAAGAGGCAGCTCTGGCAGAAAAAGAAGCCAAGGAGCAGGCACGTCTGGCCGAGAAAGAAGCTCAGCGTCAGGCCCGCTTAGCAGAAAAGGAAGCTGAACGCCAAGCACGTCTGGCCCAGCAGGAGGCTGAGAAGAAAGTCAAAGAAGCTGAAAAGGAAGAGCAAATGCGTAAGAAAGCCATCTCCTCCGGTATCAAGAGCGTAGCCAGCACCGCTGCCGGCACCATCGGCAGAGAAATCGGCAATAACCTTGGTAAATCCATTGGGGGAAGCTTTGGTAAGAAACTTGGCGGCAACCTGGGTGCTTCCTTGGGAAGAAGTATCTTGGGTACTTTCTTGAAGCTTCGGTAGACTTAAGCCAAACCAACCATTACCTGCATTGCAAAGCCGATACAGACCCCAAAATCTGTACCGGCTTTTATTCTGGTTTTCACTTCTACTCTCACACAAACTGGGACTCCCACACATCCACACCACTATCCTGAAAAATAGCTGCCAGCCTGGTCCTCAGTACTTCTTTACTGACACCTTTCTTCAGAATCACCATCAAGAAGCCGCCACCGCCGGCGCCTACGATGAATTTAGCATCGATCAAGTCCTCGCACGCCAAAAAGATCTGATCGATACAAGTGTTGGTAGAACCTGCATCCAATTGTTTGGACAATTCCCACTGCTTATTTAAAAGCTCCGCAAAAGCGTCAATCTCTCCCCGCTGCAGATAATGAGCCATAAGCACTGCCGTAGGCTTCATCTCCCGAAGTGCCGCAAGAGACTTAGGGTTGGCTCCAATGTAATTACCGACCACATCCCGAAGCAGATTGCGAGCAAGTCTGCGTTGTCCCGTATAGATTAAGGCAAAGCGCTCCTGCAGCTCCTTCATAGTTTCCTCCGGTACTTTGAGCGGAGAAGAGTGGATCTGCTGATCCATACCCGGAGTAGAAGTAAGTAACTTGATCCCCCCTGTCAATCCGCCTACCTGATCCTGCCAACCACCGCCGGTACTCATGATCTGTTCCATACACAGCACAATACCATACAATTCCTCCACCGGTTTGTCAATACCCAGGAATTCAAAGATACCTTTCACACAGGCACCTGCCAGAATACTGCTGGTTCCCAGGCCGGATCCTTTAGGTATCCCCACCACCTGTGTGGACAAGTAAATTCCGCCCCCGATCCGTTCCAGGATTTCCTCAAGGGTCTCTTCTCCACCATTTAGGGGAATGATACCGCAAGCGATCAACGCCGCCTTATGAAGAGCAAAGGAATCATAAGGATTATGACAGTTCTGTATTTCCTCCACCGAACGGACGTTTCCATGAACGCCAATATCCTGACTTTCAAATTCTACATAATACTCAGGCAGCTTCTTTACGGTGATCTGCACCGGCAGAATTCCGTTTAAGCTGATGGCTGCATTCAACACCACGCCGCCCTGTTCATTACAATGAGGGGGTGTGTCCGTCCACCCGCCGCCCCAGTTGACGCGAACAGGAAGCTCCACATCCACACGGTCTTTGGCGATTCTGTATAGAGAAGAATCCGGCAGTTTCTTTACCACCACATCATAGACTGCCTCCTGAATGGTCCGAAAACATAGTCCCTCGGGATAGTCATAGGACTGTCCATGAAACTGCAGATTCTCATCCTTCATCAGCCTGGACACCGCATAATAGATCCTGATCTTCTGTGAAAAATCTGCGTTTTCGGCATCTGCCATCAAGGTATCATAAATCTCATCCGTCAACCCTCTTTGTCCAAATACCTTCAGTGCCTCTTTATAATAGATACCTTCTGCCAGCCTGTCCATGAAGGTGCGGCTTAAGATACGATTCTCCAAATCACTCTGCCAATAAAGAACCTTTTCCATATCCGCCTGATAAAAGCTTTCACGTAAGCTAAGCCTATCACAGGAAAGCCACTGTGCATCGGATACATCCTGTCCCTCACACATCATTTCATACAATCTAAGTGCCCCTGCCACAGCTTCTTCCATGGTATCACACACCGGATATAACTTGGCATTCCACAGATCCTGACCTTCTTTTAAGAACACTTCCTTGGGGTTGTCCGTCACCTTATAAATCCTGGCCACATATTTCCCATTTTTCAAGGGAAGCCCATGAAGTACTACACCCGCCGGAACCGTGACGCCACGCAGTTTCAGTCCGGACACAATGCTGCCCGCCCCCACCTTAGACTCATCCAGCACATAACTGTTCTCCAGATAAGCACCTTCCTCTACCTGGGCTCTTCTGCCCACATAGGAATGATAAGCCGCATACCGGGCAGAATCCCTAACCGTAGAGACTACCTGGCCCTTCCAGTCTAAGAATTCATAATCCTGCATCTCCTCCGTGACCAGATGTAACAGCTCTTTCGTGGTTCCAAAATGAATAAATCTTGCCGGAGACAGACACAAAAGCTTCAATGAAAACGGAGAAACAGCCTCCCATATCTTCTTTCTGCATTCGCGTAGCTCAGGAGTATCCTCACCTTCCGGCTTCTCCCGATAATACTGCTCCAGTGTGGACGCAGACGCCAGCGGATACAAAAAGTCTCCATAAAAACTGATCCTGGCTCTGTCATTGACAAAGGCAGCAAATTTCTTCCCATCCACCTTACCATCTGTAGAGATCAGTTCATATAACGCATGCAGAAGCGCTACATTCAGCAAAATAGCACCGGTATCCAGATCCACTGTTCCATGCTCGTTCACCGCACCTATGGAGCGCAGGCTTTCCTCTGATTGTTTGTGCAGGAAGTGCTTCACATTCCCCTTACCATCATTCAGAAAAACACCGTGATTCTTACCGGTTTCAACCGGCTCCTTCATAGAGATGGCGGCAGCTCCATGAAACTGCGCATCAATCTGCAGGGGATTAAACAAAAGCAACACATCTCCCGACAACACCAACATGCCCTCACTGATCCTGGACGGCACACCGGCCATGGCGATCATAAACTCATCAAACAGCGTAGATCCCCGCCCATCCGGCAGTTCTCTTGGCACCGGTGAAAACAGCTTTCCCACAGCAGAATACTGGGGAATCCTTTTACTGTCCCCGCCTGAATGGATGACCAATACCCGCTTATTTGCAAAAGGATTGCACCCACAGCAGACACCTTCTGCTGCCTCCCCACATCCGGCCTGCTCTGCCAGATATCTGAGCACGTTAAAAGTAGCACCACCGGAGCCCACTCTCTTGCCATCCGGATCCGGCAACACCACGTACTTGGTTGCCACCGGAAGGAGTTTTCGCTCCAATCTGCGTTTGATCTGCATCTCATAACTCTGAGCCTGCTCCTCATTAGTGGCCGTCAACACCACATAATCCCACTTGATAAAGTTAGCCTTCTGTATACTCCTGCGATAATCCTCCCAGGCATCCAGATAAGATTGTCGCAGAAACAGATTCTTGATTTTATTATAATTAATATTATGTGTCTTCATCTTCCCTGCCTTGACCCCCTTGCACACGGTCCGCACCTTACGGTTCCCGGCATTCATTAAATAAATTTCACGATTCCCAGAGATTTCAATAACAATACAAACAGAAGCAACGGTGCAACATACTTGATCATCACAATATACAGCTTCTTTCTGCCGAATTTAGAGCCACTCTTTTCCACCTCGTCGATAATCGTCTTAGGCTTTAGCACCCAGCCGATCAGAATACAGGTGGCAATGGCCACGATAGGCATCAAAACAAAATTACTGATATAGTCCATAACATCCAATATCTGTGCCACTGTACCATTGGGCAATGTAAGCTTGAAATACCAGATATTATAACCAAAGCATACCACAAGCCCCACTACCAGAGCGATCACTGTCTCAAGAGTAGCTGCTTTCCTTCTGGACAAATGGAACTTGTCCATAAAGCTGGACACGATGGCCTCCATGATGGAAACAGAACTGGTCAGTGCTGCAAACAATACCATGGCAAAGAACGCAACACCTACCAAATTGCCTACACCACCCATGGCAGCAAACACCTTCGGAAGCAATACAAACATCAGACTGGGACCGGATGCTGCCATCCCCTCTGTTCCCATAAATGCATATACTGCCGGCAAAATCATCACACCCGCCAAAAATGCAACTCCTGTGTCAAAAATCTCAATCTGATTAATTGATTTTACTAGATTTGCGTCATCTTTTACATAAGAACCATAAGCGATCATAATACCCATAGCGACACTTAAGCTGTAGAACAACTGTCCCATGGCATCCATCAATATGCTAAAAAATCCTTTCAACGTAATCCCTTCCAAATTGGGAATCACATAAATACCAAATCCTTGCAAACCTGTTCTGGTCACACCGGCTGCATCCGTATGCTGAATGGTCAGAGAGAACACTGCAATTCCAATCACCAGCAAAAGCAGAAGCGGCATGATGATCTTGGAGTACGACTCGATTCCCTTGTTAACCCCACGGAACACAATCACAGCCGTAAACGCCAAAAAAACCACCAACATCACAATGGGCTCTGTCTTGGCAGTGATAAAGGAATCAAAATAACCGTCTGTGGCCGCTTTACTGCCCTGTCCTGTCAGATACGCGATCAGATACTTCACTACCCAACCACCTATCACACAGTAATAGGGCATAATGATGATCGGCACCAAACAAGATAATACGCCCAAAAATCCCCACTTATCCTTTAATTTGCTATAAGCAGTCAGGGGACTCTGCTTCGTCTTCCTACCGATTGCCACCTCAGTGGTCAACAACGCAAAACCAAATGTCAATGCCAATACGATATACATTACCAGGAACAATCCGCCTCCGCCTTTCGCCGCCAGATATGGGAATCTCCAGATATTTCCCAAACCCACTGCACTTCCGGCTGCCGCCAGTACAAAGCCGATGGATCCGGAAAAAGAATTTCTGTTCTTTTCTTGCATTTCTAAACCCTCTTATCTTTCTTTACTTATGTACAGTATCTATGTATGTACAGTACCTATGTACAGATTTTGTATAAAAAATGCGCTGCCTTTTGCAGAAATCGAAAGGCAGCGCGTTGCCATTTATTCGAATTCAATGGTTGCAGGCGGGTTAGGTGACATATCAAAACACACTCTATTGACATTGTCCACCTCTGCCAGTATCCTGTCTGTAATCTTCTGCAGAATATCCCAGTCCACACGCTCGATGGTTGCGCTCATGGCATCAATGGTATTGATAGCACGGATGATCACCATATATTCAAAGCATCTTGCATGGTTCTTCATACCAACAGATTTAAAATCAGGCACTACGGTGAAATACTGCCATACTTTCTTATTAAGACCAGCCTTCTCAAACTCTTCTCTCAAGATTGCATCGGATTCTCTTACAGCTTCCAGACGTTCTCTGGTAATCGCACCCAGACAACGTACACCAAGCCCGGGACCCGGGAAAGGCTGACGGTATACCATAGAAGCAGGCAGTCCCAGCTCTACGCCACAGGCACGCACTTCATCCTTAAACAGCTGCTTTAATGGCTCTACCAGCTCAAACTTCAGATCTTCAGGAAGTCCGCCTACGTTGTGGTGGGATTTTACCATCTTGGCAGTCTTGGTGCCACTCTCGATTATATCGGGATAGATGGTACCCTGGCCAAGGAAGTCAATGCCTTCCAGCTTTCTGGCTTCTTCTTCAAATACACGGATGAACTCTCCGCCAATGATCTTGCGCTTCTCTTCGGGATCAGCCACACCTTCCAGCTTACCAAGGAATCTCTCCACAGCATCCACATAAATCAGGTTAGCATTCAGCTGATTACTGAATACTTCTACCACGCTCTCAGATTCATTTTTACGCATGAGACCATGGTTCACGTGTACACATACAAGCTGTTTGCCGATAGCTTTGATCAAAAGGGCTGCCACCACAGAAGAATCTACGCCGCCGGACAGTGCCAACAGCACTTTCCTGTCACCGACCTGCTTACGGATCAATTCAACCTGATCTTCGATAAAATTCTTCATGTTCCAGTTCGCCTGGGCACCGCACTTCTCAAAAAGAAATGCTTTCAACTCTTCCTCAGAAGGAAGCTTGTCATACTTCTTCTCACACTGAGAACCGGGGTAATCTACAGAGATGATAGGATAACCACAGCTGTACAGTTCAGGACGAACCTCTACTGCCACGCCGTCAACCACTCTGTTCTCCCCACCATTTAAAATAATACCTTTTACATTGTCTAGCGCGTTAAGCTCCTCCATGGTAATATCATGGGGATGAATCTCACTGTACACACCTAAATCACGAATCTGTCTTGCCAGCACTGTATTCTCTGTGCTGCCCAGATCAAGAATAACAATCATGTCTTGCTTCATTTTCTTTCTCCTTTGCTGTCTGTCAACTTTCACATCAAGGTTAAGCCAACCATGCGAAATCGCAGCTTCTGTCTATTGGGCACACCTGCCCATGAATATATTTTATTATATCTTGCCGATTTACGCAACTATTAATACCAAAAAAGTAAATTTTTTTAGTTAATAAGCGATACCAAGTCCCACAAGCAACAACAGGCTTGTGAGCAACAAGTTTATCACTTGAAATTTCCAGCTCCACTTGACCCATTTCCCATAACTGACATCCGCCAGCCCTAGACTGATCAAGAGCACCGGATTGGTAGGATAAAATACATTCGAAAATCCATCACCAAAAGCAAAGGCCACCACACAAAGCTGTGCCGAAATCCCAAACACCTGAGCTACCGGTACGATCAGTGGCATCAGAAGAAAGGCTTTTGCAGACCCTGACGGTATGAAGAAATTCATCACCAGCACCACCAGATAAATAAACAAAATCACCGTCCATCCGGGAAGCATCCCTGCCGCTCCCACCGCTCCATGCAGGATCGTATCCAGAATATGAGCCTCCACCATGGTATACTTAATGGAATTGGCCATGAGAATCATCAAAACTGCCGGCAGTACACTGATGAGTCCATCCAAGAAAGTGCGCCCCAGTCTGCCTACTCCCATACCCGACACAAGCGTGGCCACAATGCCTGCTGTCAGGAACATCACCGCCACGATGATCATGGTAACATCCTGCAAAGCCGTCACAAACACTGAGCTTAACACCAACAAAATACCCACACCCACAATAGATGCAAAACAGACAATCCCCTTGTCCATGGCCTTATTTTCCTCAAAAAAGACCCTTTCCACAGCTTGTAGCGGTTTCTCAATTCTCTTGGCATAACGGCGTAAAAATACCAGTAGCAGACCATAAATCACCACAAAACCAAGAGCCCGAAACCAAATTCCCGAGAACATAGGAAGTCCTGCCAACTGTTGTGCCACACCTACGGTAAAGGGATTACACACACCTGCTGCAAACCCACACCCGATGGCCAGGAGACTCATACCGATTCCGCTCAATGCATCCCACCCCAGGCTCACTGCCAAAGCCACAACGATAGGCACAAGCGGCACACATTCCTCAAAAGAGCCGATAAAAGATCCCATAGCCATGAAAAACAACGTCACAAAAGCCATCAACTGATACCGACTCTGCCCAAAGCGTGATGTGATCTTCTTAAGCATATACTGCATCAGCCCACACTTGTCCAAACTATTGAACACACCGCCGATAACCAACAGGAAAATGAGTACTGCGATCAAAGCCCCATTCCCGTCTGCCCCCAGCACCAGAATCGGCGACAGAATCCACTTCCAAAAAGGGATTCCACCTTCTACATTGCGAAATCCGGACGCCGTGTCAATGACCGAGTTGCCACTTTCATCCGGTATTCTTGCATATTCTCCACCCGGGATCAAAAATGTCAGCAGATACGTGAGAATCATCAAGATAAATATGATCACCGTTGCTGTGACAAAAAATTTTGTATTTATATTTAAGCCCTTTTTTTCATTTTGTATCTTCACAATAATACTCCTTACTCATGTGTCCTTGAATAAGGTTATTTTACCACAATCTATTCACGGATACTATATTTTTTCCAAAAAATTTGGCAGACCCTTCTTCAGAGCCTGCCACGTGATTCTTACCGATTCAGCCACCATATCCCCAGATTCAGATATCCTGCAAAGGTTACCCAAAGTAAATAAGGAATGTTTATGTAAGCTGCAATCTTTGATATTTCAGAAAATCCTTTTATCATTTGGAAAATCAGCACCCACAATACGACCAGCCAGACGAAAGAAAACAGGTACCAATCCAGCACGAAGAAAAAGAAGGACCACAACAAGTTCACGATCAGTTGCGCCGCATAAAGAAACAAGGCCTGCCTGCGCTTTTCTCCGGTGCTGTTTTCGTAGATCAGGTAAGATGAGATTCCCATGAGTGTATACAGAATCGTCCATACGATCGGGAACAGCCACCCGGGTGGTGACAGGGGCGGTTTATTCAGCATCGCAAAGTCTCTCATCCCTCCACTGGTAAGTAACCCGGTCACAGCGCCTCCGATCACCGGAATCGCTATGGCTTTTGCCAATTTCCATTTGTCAAACATCTCCACACCTCCTGTTATAAATTATTCCGGTGTGTGGAAATATATTCACATAAGAGGCTGAAATTATTTGACATCCTCTCTCATCTGCTATATCATAATTTTAAATACCTTGCTGTATAAAGCGCTAATCTTTGCCCAAACTATTCCCCAAGAAGTGAAGGGAGATTTTGATATGTTATTACTTGCAATCCTGCTATTATTTGTGATCCTGATCATAGCCGTATCCTATTTCTGCTACCGTTTAGCGTTCTTCTCCCCTAAGCGTGTGGAGGACGCAGAGTACCATCTGCCTCACGGTGAACAATACGACATGAGGCGAAGCGGTATCCAGAAGTCCATAGATGAGATGCTCTCCCGCCCCTTCGAGCCGGTGACCATTACATCCCATGATGGCAAAAAGTTATACGCAAGATATTATCACGTGGCTGACCATGCGCCACTCCAGATTCTGTTCCACGGCTACAAAAGCAGTGCCATTCTGGATCTGTGCGGCGGCAGCCACCTAGCTGGCAAGTTGGGGCAGAACGCTCTGGTGGTAGACCAGCGTTCCCATGGCAAAAGCGAGGGAGCTTCCATCACCTTCGGTGTGGAAGAACGAAAAGACTGCCTAAGCTGGATCAATTATGCCCGTTCCCGCTTTGGGGAAGATGTGAAGATCATACTATCCGGCCTTTCCATGGGCGCCGCCACCGTGCTGATGGCTGCCGACTTGGAACTCCCGGACAATGTGGTGGGTATCATGGCTGACTGCCCTTACTCCTCACCCAAAGCGATCATCTGCAAGGTCTGTAAAGACATGCACCTGCCGCCTAAGCTCTTCTATCCCTTTATTCGGCTAGGTGCTTTCCTCTTCGGACACTTTGACTTGGAGGAAAGTAGTGCAGCAAGCGCGGTACAGCACACCCAGATTCCTATTTTGCTGATCCACGGGGAGGACGACCGCTTTGTGCCCTGCGATATGAGCCGGGAGATTCACAAAGCCTGCGCCTCGAACATTCGATTTGAGACCATACCGGAAGCCGGGCACGGACTGTGCTATATGGTGTCTCCGGAGCGATATGAAGAGGCCACCACACAGTTTATTAAGCAGGTTTTGAGCCAAGGGGCGGAATCGTAATATAATAAATAAAAGCTGTGCAACCGCCATTGTTGCACAGCCTTTTGTTCTTATTCTTTTATGTTATTCTTCTATGGATTTCTTCTTGCTTACCACTACTGTTTCGGTATAGCAACCGAATACTTCATCCAATTTCTTCTTATCCATTTTCGGTGTCACCAGACTCACGATCGGCACCACGATCAGGCCTGCAACCATCGCAATCGCCCCTGCATTGATCGGTGATGCGATAAATTTAAAGAACATATTGGATACAGTCAGCAGCACACCACATGCAAAGCTTGCCCAGACAGCAGCTTTGGTAACACCCTTCCAGTACAGGCCGTACATGAACGGTGCCAGGAATGCGCCTGCCAGCGCTCCCCATGAGATACCCATCAGCTGAGCAATGAAGGTAGGCGGATCCAGTGCGATCACTACACTGATCACGATGAAAAATACCAACATAATTCGCATGCACAGAAGCTGTTTCTTTTCATCCATATCTTTTACGATATTGCCCTTGATCAGGTCAAGGGTCAGCGTGGAGCTGGAAGTCAATACCAGAGATGACAGGGTGGACATGGAAGCTGACAGCACCAGTACCACTACCACACCGATCAGGATATCCGGCAATGTGGAAAGCATGCTGGGAACGATGGCATCGTAAATGATGCTTCCGGTCTCAGAATAGATAGCCGGTGTGTCAAACAGTCGTCCAAAACCACCCAGGAAGTAGCATCCACCGGAAACTACGATGGCAAAGAAAGTGGATATGATTGTTCCGGACTTAATGGATTTCTCATCCTTGATCGCATAGAACTTATGTACCATCTGCGGAAGTCCCCAGGTTCCCAGAGAAGTCAGAACCACAACGCCGATCAGGTTCGGCAAATCCGGTCCGAAGAAGGAGGCAAATACACCCTTCTGCCCTAATGTCAACGGTACATCACTCTCAATCTCCGACAGCTTTCTGATGGCTTCATAGAAGCCGCCCTGACCATTCAGCACTGCCACGATGACTGCCACGATGCCGATCAACATGATGATGCCCTGAATAAAATCGTTGATGGCAGTAGCCATATAACCACCCAGGATCACGTACACGCCGGTCAACACTGCCATAGCGATCACGCAGACAGAGTAAGGAATGTTAAAAGCCATCCCAAACAATCTGGACAATCCGTTATACACAGAAGCGGTATAAGGAATCAGGAAAATAAAGGAAATAGCAGATGCTGCAATTCTCAGGGCATTGGAATCGTATCTCTTTCCGAAATAATCCGGCATCGTCGCCGCTGACAAATGCTTACTCATGACTCTGGTTCTCCTGCCCAGAATCACCCATGCAAGCAAGGAACCGATGATCGCATTGCCAATACCGATCCAAGTGGCAGATACACCATATTTATAACCAAACTGCCCTGCATAGCCTACAAATACAACGGCTGAAAAATAAGAGGTTCCGTATGCAAATGCTGTGAGCCAGGGACCCACACTGCGCCCACCCAAAACAAAATCATTCACATTGGTCGCATGCTTTCTGGAATACACTCCCACACCAACCATCACTGCAAAGAAAATAATCAAAAAAATAACCTTGGTAACCATGACCATACCTCCAAATCCCGGTTTTACGCACTTGCGCTGTTTTGTGCAAAGTCGTGTCTTCTTGCACTGTTTTGCTTTAAACTTTTAAAGTACAACGCTTTAAAGCACTAAAGCAACTATATTATACAAAACCCCAGCACAAAATGCAAGGGTTTCTTACAATTTTTTTCAACCTGTTCCATTAATTGCAACAGTTCAAACAAAATGACGTACTATCGGCAATCAGTCTCTTGGCATTGTCGGACAGGATATCCTCCAATACCGCCTGCTCCAAGCATAAGCTTTTCAATGCCTGTATCTCTCTTGTTGCATGACCCCAAGGAGAATCCGTGGCAAAGAGAATTTTTTTCTTATCATGCTTAGACAGCAGCTTTAAAAACATCTCCGGTTCCATATAATCAAAGGTAAAGGCAGTATCCAGATACACATTTTCTCCTGCCAGGCAATCATACACCTCTTCCCACTGCTTCCAGCCTCCACAGTGTGCAAGCACCATTTTCTCCGGCTTGATCTTGTCAAGTACCTTGCGCATTCTCTCCGGGGGACAATGGACAAGTTCGGGCAGCCCGATATCGATACCTGCATGGGTCAGGATGATCAATCCCAGTTCGCTGGCATATTCGATAATGTTCATATAACGCACATCATCTATCATCACGCCCTGATAATCCGGATGAAGCTTAATACCCGGCAGTCCCAAAGCCTTGATCGTATTTAATTTTTTCTTATAATCATCACAATCCGGATGAATCCCACCGAAGGATATCAGTCTTCCTGCATAGGTCTCATTTACTTTTGCGGCAAAAGCATTGATCTTATCAAACTGTGCAGGCTTGGTGACCACAGGCATAATGACCGATACATCAACGCCAGTCTGCTCCATAGACTGAAGCAGACCGGCCAGGGTACCGTCTGTGGCTGCCTGGATACCAGACACTTTCTCCAGTGCCGGTATGGTCTTAGGGGCAATCTCATCCGGAAAAATATGTGTATGAAAATCGATGATCATTGACACCGATCAGCTTCAGAACAGTTCGTCCTGATCAGCAGTCTTGATACCGGCACCTACAAGAGCCGCAGCAGCTGCCTGATTGTCATCCACACGAAGGATCATATAAGCACCCTTGTCTGCGGACAAGAATGCATAGGTGTATTCTACCACAACACCTGCCTCAGAGATCACCTCCAGGATCGCCGCAAGGCTTCCCGGTTCGTCAGAGATGGCTGTAGCCAGCACGTCAGTAACAGTGGTAATGTAACCGCCTTCCTTCAACACTTCATTCGCTTTCTCCGGGTCTTCGCAGATGATACGAAGAATACCGAAATCCTGGGTATCGGCGATGGACAGCGCACGCAGATTTACTTCATGGCTTGCGATGTACTTGGTCACTTCTGCTAACTTACCCTTCTTATTCTCAATAAAAACTGATATTTGTTTTACGCTCATTGAAAAAACCTCCTCTCTACATCATCCCTTTAGTCGTGCAGTTTTCTCTTGTCCACTACTCTGACAGCTTTACCTTCACTTCTGGCGATGGTCTTGGGCGCTACCAGATGAACCTTCGGGCTGATGCCCAGCATGGTCTTGATGGCTCCCGCAAGTTCCTTTTCTTTCTTAGACAGATCTTTTACCGTATCGGAGAACTGTTCCGGAGTCAACTCTACATAGACATCGAGTGTATCTGTATTGCGCTCTCTGTCTACCTCGATCAGGTAGTTTACAGAATAGCCTTCCTTAATCAGTACCGTCTCAATCTGGGATGGGAATACATTGACACCGCGGATGATCATCATATCATCACTTCTTCCCATAGGCTTGGTCATCTTGATCAGAGTACGTCCGCAGGAACATTTCTTTCTGGAAAGTACACAGATGTCTCTGGTACGGTATCTTAAAAGAGGGAATGCCTCTTTATCAAGACTGGTAAATACCAACTCACCCTTAGTGCCTTCCGGCAATACCTCTCCGGTCTCAGGATCGATGATCTCTGCCAAGAAGTGATCTTCATTGATGTGCATACCACTCTGTTCCTCACACTCAAAAGCAACACCGGGACCTGAAGTTTCGGTTAGTCCATAGATGTCGTATGCCTTGATACCCAGATTTTTCTCAATATCACGACGCATCTCTTCTGTCCAGGGTTCCGCACCGAAAATACCGGCCTTCAGATCCAGCTCGTCAGGAGAAATCCCCATTTCTTTTAACGTCTCGCCAATGTAAGCTGCATAGGAAGGGGTGCAACACAGAATGGTAGTATGAAGATCCTGCATAAACTGAATCTGACGCTCTGTATTACCGGAAGACATGGGCAGTGTCAGACATCCCACCTTATGGGAACCTCCGTTTAAGCCGGCACCTCCTGTAAATAAACCGTAACCATAAGCAACCTGACATACATCCTCATCATTGCCACCTGCTGCCACGATGGCACGGGCACAGCACTGTTCCCATAGATCCACATCACCCTGGGTATAAAAAGCCACTACACGACGGCCTGTGGTGCCGCTGGTGGACTGAATGCGCACACAGTTCTTTAAGTCTGTGGCCAACAGTCCGTAAGGATATGCATCTCTTAAGTCTGCTTTGGTGAGGAAAGGAAGCTTGTGCAGGTCATCAATGGACTTGATATCCTCCGGTTTTACTCCCTTTTCATCCATAAGGTTACGATAATACTCCACATTGTCATATACGTGCTTTACTTGTTTTACAAGCTTCTCGTTCTGAATGGCGCGAAGCTCTTCTACAGATGCGCACTCGATTTCCGGCTGATAATAATTTGCCATGATAGTAGTTCTCCTTTCTCTTGCTTGTCTGTCTTTATGTATTAAAACGATTTAAGAAAGACTGTATCCTACTTCAAAGGCTTTCTTGTTGATCTCAACAGTCTTTGGAGGTACGGTTTTCTCGATCACTTCGAGCCACGCTTCTTTGGTAAAATCCATGTGTCTGGCAGCCACACCCAGCACGATGATATTAAATACCTTGGAATTGCCCAGCTTCAGTGCTTCTTCCATAGCATTTACTTTATAAACCTTGTGTTCCTTCTCCAGGTTCTCGATGATATTCTCCGGATAACTTGCAGCACCGGTCACTACGGTAATGGGATCAATACGATGCTCATTCACTACAATAGCCCCATCCTTCTTCAGGAAATGAGCATAACGCTGGGCCTCTAGCATCTCAAATGCGATCAGTACATCTGCCTGGCCTTCCTCTACAATAGGCTCTGCCACCTTCTCACCATAGCGCACAAAGGTAACAACGCTTCCGCCGCGCTGGGCCATGCCATGCACCTCGGAAAGCTTCACATCATAGCCCTGTGCCACAGTAATTCCACCTAAAATACGGCTGGTCAACAGGGTTCCCTGTCCACCTACGCCTACGATCATAATATTCTTTGTATCATTTGCCATATCTCTTATCCTCGCTTCCCTACTATGCCTCTACCTGCTCGATGGCACCAAACTTACAAAGTCCCATGCAAAGTCCGCATCCGTTACACATGGTCTCATCGATGGAAACGGTTCCGTCTGCATTCTTGGTCAATGCAGGACATCCAGGTCTTAAGCACATACCACACTTCTTACATTTCTCAGGAATCGGTCTGCATTTCTTGGTAAACTTCTGTCCTTTTAATAATACACAAGGAGACTTGGTGATGATAACGGACACTTCATCCTTCGCGGTCTCTTCCTTGATCACTTTCTCAAGCTCTGCGGTATCAAAAGCATTGACTTCTACTACGTTCTTGATGCCCATAGCCTTGCACATCTCATAAATGTTGATAGCAGGCACCACTTCACCCATCAAAGTCTTACCGGTTGCGGCATGATCCTGATGACCGGTCATACCGGTGGTAGAGTTATCCAGGATCATCACAGTTCCGGTACCCTGGTTGTAAACCATGTTCATCAGGGAATTGATACCGGTATGCATAAAGGTGGAATCACCGATCACAGCCACCCAGTTCTTAATATAATCCTTGCCCTTAGCTTTCTCCATACCATGCAGTGTGGAAATGCTGGCACCCATGCAGACGGTGGTATCTACCACGCTAAGAGGAGCCACTGCACCCAAAGTATAACAGCCGATGTCTCCTGCCGCATGAATCTTTAACTTATTTAACACAGAATAGACGCTTCTGTGAGGACATCCGGGACAAAGGATAGGTGGTCTTGCCGGTACCTGGGCAGCTGCCTTAATCTCAAGTTCCTGTTTTAACACAGCCTTACGGATCATATTGGCACTATACTCGCCCTGTACGGTAAAGATCTCCTTACCGATACACTTGATTCCCCAGGACTTGATCTGCTCTTCATAAACAGGCTCCAGCTCTTCAAATATGTAAAGTGTCTCTACCTTGGCAGCAAATTCTTCGATCAACTTTCTGGGAAGGGGATGTACCAGACCCAGCTTCAGTACGGATGCCTCGGGACAGGCTTCTTTTACATACTGATAAGCGATACCACTGGCAATAAAACCGATCTTGGTATCGTTCATCTCCACCCGGTTCACAGGCATGTCATAACCATCCTCTGCCATATCCTTCAGGCGCTGTTCTACATACAAATGTCTTACTTTTGCATTGCCGGGCATCATCACATATTTTCCCATATTTCTCTCATAAGGGATATCAATGGGCTCGCATCTCTCCTCTAGGGTAACAGGTCCCTGGGAATGGGACAGACGGGTGGTGGTGCGCAGGATCACAGGGGTGTCGTATTTTTCTGACAGATCAAAGGCATACTTCATGAAATCCTTGGCTTCCTGAGAGTCAGAAGGCTCTAATACCGGCACCATAGCAGCTCTGGCCACACATCTGGTATCCTGCTCGTTCTGAGAAGAATACAGACCGGGATCATCTGCTGCCACCAACACCAGACCACCGTTGACACCACTATAAGAAACAGTATAAAGAGGGTCAGATGCCACATTCACACCTACATGTTTCATGGATGCCATGGCACGGACACCACTGATAGAGGCACCGATGGCCACTTCCATGGCTACCTTCTCATTGGGGGACCACTCTGCATATATTTCAGGGTATTTTACGATATTTTCACTAATTTCCGTACTGGGAGTACCCGGGTAAGCTGCGGATACTTTGACGCCTGCCTCATAGGCACCTCTGGCAATGGCCTCATTGCCAAGCATGATTTTCATTTCGCTCATATGTATTGTCCTTCCTTTATTTCATTATGGGATGTATGGCACGTTCAGCCCGCGCCATTCGCAAAGCCGCCGCTTCGCGGCTCTCCCCTTC
>JAZQGM010000030.1:0-8399 GCA_045540075.1 Acetatifactor sp.
AAGTCCAAACAGCACCTCCTTGGCTCACAGAACGACATGGCTACGATCCGACTTGGTGCGGGCAACCCACGGGCAGAGCCGCAAGAATGCGTGGGCATTCTTGCGGTCGCTTCGCTCGCCAAGTGGTTGGGAAAGCATTCGATCGAGCAAGCTCGAGCGAATGTTTTCTCAACCATTTGGCTCTGCCCTGTACGTACATTATATAGTATTCAAAACCACATGACAAGCTTTTTCTTTAAAATTACATTAATTTGTTTACTTTCCTTTCATGATGTGTTACAATGGACTTAGTTAACGCTGTAACATTTTACAGCGTAAAAGTGAAATGAGAGGTAGTATCTACATGAATAAGAAAATTAGAACCAACGCTGTGGATAGTCTATTTGATGCAATTTTAAGTCTGGAGAACAGGGAAGAGTGTTATATTTTTTTTGAGGATCTGTGTACCGTCAATGAATTGTTGTCTCTTTCTCAGAGATTTGAAGTTGCAGCTATGTTGAAGGATCGTAAGACTTATCTGGAAATTGCTGAGAAAACCGGTGCTTCCACTGCTACCATTAGCCGTGTGAATCGCTCTCTGAACTATGGAAATGACGGTTATGACCTTGTATTTGGCCGTACCGGCAAATTATCGAAAGAAAGCATCAATTAAATATGTAATTTAATGAATATGCAGTCTAAAACAGGCGTCCTGCATCACCTCGTGACAGCAGAACGCCTGACTTTATTAAAATCTTTATTAAAGCTTTTCTCCAAAGCTTTTTTCTAAAGCTTCCTTGGCAGTCCTTTTAACAGCTCTGTCGGATGGCTTCACCGACTTAGGGATAACGAGCTTGGTCTTGCCATCGGCAGTTTCCTCATATACAATACATTTGCCTACCAACACTGCTTGTTCATCTATCTCAATGTCCATGGTGGTCACATCACCTGTAACCTTTGCTTTTTCTGTAAGCTCAACCATCTGTGGTGCAACGATATTACCCTGTACCTCTCCACCCACAATGACAGCTTCTGCTTCCACATTGCCACAAATCTTTCCTGTAGCTCCTACGATCAAAGTTCCGGTGACCTTCACATTGCCCCATAGTGTTCCATCTACTCTGGCAGATCCTTCTGCTGTAAAATCACCTTGCAGTTTTGATCCCGGACCTAATATGGAATTTATCCGTACAATGGGAGCTTCCTTTTTACCAAACATTATGACTTCCTCCTTAGTAACTCAGCCACTGATGGACAACATTTCCATGGGATCGATGTATGCTCCGTCCTTCATGATCTGATAACCGAATTTCGTATTGCTAGTGGTAATAATGAAAATTGTAGTTCCCTGCGCCACCTCATCCCCCAGTTTTACAGATGTCTCACCTTGATTACGATATATGGTAGTATAACCGTTGCCATGATCTATCCACACATTATGTCCATACTGGGCATCTTCATTGATGGCCGTTACCGTACCTCTCGCAGTGGCCACCACAGTTATTCCTGCGGATGCAGTAAATATGCATACCGGATCGCCTTCCTTACTCTCTTCTATGGATGCAGAACCCGTCAGTGGATACTCTGTAGGAAGGGCCTGTGCAGCCAGTGTCTCTGTCAGTCCCTGCACCTCTGCGGCCTTCTGATTCACAGTCTCACTCAATATGTTGATCTTATCGTCCCGATCCTCTATCTCGGCCTGCAGATCCCTGATCTGCTCATTCAATGCCTGGATTTCATCCTCCTTGGATGCCACCACGGACTTTTGATCCTCCACCAGAATTTTCTGTTCATCGATCCTGCGGTTCGCTACCTCCCATACATCCTTTTCATAAATGAAACAGCCTACAGCCGCTCCTATCATCACACATCCTACGATGATTATCATCTGCAACAACCATGGCTTAATTCGAAACTGCTTTGCATCAGCATCCACTGCATCTGATGTAACAATGATTACATGATTTCTCTTTTTATGTTTTTTACGTTCCACAGAAAAATCACCTCCGTAAATATTTCTCACTACAATAGAATATTTTACCACAGGTGATTCTTCTAAGCAACTCTATCTTAACATTTTTGTAACATTTTCCCAGTTAATTTCTGCTTTGTTGCAAATTTGACCGTTTTTTGACGAAGTTTTTGTGCATAATCACTATATATCCAACGACATATCCCCTTGTGCAATCCAACCTTTTTTACGCATCAGCTCAGATACCGCCAACGTAACCGCTGCCGGCAAGATAAAATGCATTACAAGAATCAGCACCAGAGACTGAAAACTTCCTTTTCCATCAGCCACCATGGAACCGTAAGCAGCAAACTGTCCCACAAAGCCCGCAGACCCCATACCGGAACCCACAGGGGTACTGGTCATATGTAAAACGGCAGAAGCAACAGGACCTAAAATGGCACTGGATACAATGGAAGGAATCCAGATAATGGGTTTCTTTACAATATTAGGCACCTGCAACATAGAGGTTCCCACACCTTGTGCGATAAGACCACCCACCCTATTCTCACGATAACTTGCCACTGCAAAGCCTACCATGTTACAGCAGCAACCGATGGTAGCCGCTCCGGCTGCCAGACCACTGATGCTCATAGACACACCGATGGCTGCAGAACTGATGGGCAAGGTCAGGATCATACCCATCAGAACAGATACCACGATACCACCAATAATTGGGTGTTGCTCTACATTTACATTCACCAGCGCGCCCAACCAACTCATAAAAGTGGTAATGGGCGGACCTGCCACAAACCCTACTACTGCACCTGATAAAATGCATAAAAGAGGGGTCACGATGATATCTACTTTTGTCTTGCCTGCCACCAATTGACCAATCTTAACTGCTGTCAATGCTGCGATGAAAGCTCCCAGGGGCTCTCCCGGCTTTCCAAGAGCAAATGCCTCCATGGATGTAACCAGAGGCCATGCACCGATCATACCTGCCACAGCTGCCGATACATTCACCAAAGGTCCCTGCTTGAACTTACAAGCCACACCTACACCGATACCTGCTCCGGTCAATGTCTTGGCTACATTACTGATCGCTGTCAGATAATTTCCTACTGTACCACCGATCATGCCACCAATCTGTGCAATAATCGTACCAATGATCAGCGTGGAAAATAAACCAAGTGCCATACCACTCAATCCGTCAATAAATATTTCATTCAACCATTTCTTTACATTCTTCATAATCATTCCTCCAACACATTATCTTGTCACCTGTCTTGTCAGTCATAAGTAAACTACCACATTTTTATAAAGAAATCAAGAGTTTTTACTTTACTTTTTTAATTCATTGTGATATTCTAACTTTATTGCTGAAATTGCAGCTTGATTGATTATTTGGAGGTATCTATAATGAACAAAGGTACAGTAAAGTGGTTCAACAACCAAAAAGGTTATGGTTTCATCTCTGATGAAGCAGGTCACGACGTATTCGTACATTATTCCGGACTGAAAATGGAAGGTTTCAAGACTCTGGAGGAGGGCGCAGCTGTTGAGTATGATGTAGTAAACGGCGAAAAAGGTCCTCAGGCTGTTAACGTAACCAAATTATAAGACTAACTTATCAAAAACAGCAGGCTGTATATCCAGGGGTATACAGCCTTTTTGAATGTTCTATAATGCGTTGTTCTATTATGCATTGTTCTATCCTGCTCTATGAATTTTTTATGAAATCCAGAACTTCGCGGAAGCTCATAGTGCCGCCGAAAAGATCCAGAGCACTTCCGATGGTTACGTTAATCTTATCCCGACCAAGTTCTTTTAATTGTTTTAAATCCTCAAAATTATGGACGCCACCGGCATAGGTAATGGGATGTTTTCCCCAATCTCCCAGAAGCTTTACAAGAGTGGTTTCGATTCCCCGGGCTTTTCCTTCTACGTCTACTGCGTGAATCAGGAATTCATCACAGTAATCGGCCAGTTTGTCCAAAAGTTCGATATTCATGATCTCATCTGTAACATTCTGCCACCGGTCAGTAACCACATGGTACCTTTCTTCGATCAAGCGGCAGCTGACATCCAGAACAAGATGTTCTGCGCCGACAGCTTTTTCCATTGTTTCCAGGCGGTCATAGTGGATACGGCCATCTTTAAAAACGTAGGAAGTTACAATGACATGAGAAGCACCGGCATCCAGAAATTCACTAGCATTGTCCGGAGTAATACCACCACCAACCTGAAGACCTCCCGGATAGACTTTCAAGGCTGACAGTGCCTGTTCTTTGGTTGCCTCGTAGTGGTCACTGGACGAGTGGTTTAAAAGGATCACGTGCCCTCCCTTGATATTATGTTGCTGATATAAACGGGCATAAAAAGCCGCATCCTGCTCTGCCACAAAATTTTCAACAGCTGAATCGTTTAAATCTTTCAGGCTGCCTCCCACAATCTGCTTTACCTGTCCGTTATGGACATCGATACAAGGGCGAAATTCCATGCTTTTACTCCTTTACGAATATTATTTTTACATTTGTTTTATTTACGAATAAAAAAACTTTTCCCGTACAAAATAAGTATCGAGCTATTCAAAAACTCCCGCAGCATTCCCTGTCTGCGGCATTGCTTATAAACAGGGCTGATGCCCGAAAGGAGGACTTTATGAGAAAAGGGAAAAAGCTTCTTGTGTTAGGAATCATCCTGACCTATGTATGCCTGGCTGCAGCATGCTCCAGAAATACTGAAAATGACGCCAACAACTCCGGCACTATGGCCGGAACCGGCGCCCAGACAGAAAGCGGCAACGGTGGCAATACCCAATCCGGCACCGATAATACTACAAACAACGGAAATACAAGTGGAACTATGAATGGTTCCGGTACAAGTGGTACTGAAACTACAGGTACTGATATGAATGGTACCCAAGGCAACATGATGGACAACACCAGCAATGCGTTAGGTGATGCCATTGATGATGCCGGTAACACCGTAGGTGATATCGTGGATGACGCTGCTAACGGAATCTCTGATATTACTGATGACCTGACCGGCAACGGCACAGGCAACAACAGTACCACAGCTACTACCGGCAACGGGAATAGATAACTGTATTAAGGCTGATGCATGATCAGCCTTAGTACATACCCTCTATCAAAGTACCATCTCTGTAGGCCACCAAAAGCCGCTCTAGATCACCGATACTCTCTCGTAATCCTCTACCATTATCTGTATCAGCTACCAGCTTCCTGTAAAAGAAATTCTCTACCACAATAGAGTCTGAAATAATATCTGACTCATTTTTAATAGCTGTTTCCGTGGATTCAAAAGGTTCATGGGCCACAAGACGCATTCCTCTGGAATTACATACCAAAGTATAACCGGCTATTCCAGTCTTCTCCTGATATGCTCTGGAAAAACCACCATCTATGATCAGCAATTTACCACCACACTTGATGGGAGATTCCCCATGGATCTGTTCTACCGGCACATGACCATTTACAATGTGGGCATCCTTCTCATCCAGACCAAACTCATTTAAAATGTGATTGACGATCTCTTCCTTTTCCAGAAGCTGATAATAACTGTTTTTCTTTTCCACATGGGTACTTTTCTCTGTCACAAAGTATCGTTCAAAAGTGGCCATCTTCTCTTTGCCAAATACAGGTGAACCGGGACCGCCCCAAATATACCAGATAATATCCTGCCCTGCCCTTCGCACAGCCGGATCCTTAGAATAATAACCTCTTCTGGCATGATACTCCAACACATCATACAATGCCTTACCACTGTATTCCTTGCCAAAGATCTCCACTTTAGTAAAACTTCCATCTTCGTTCATGGGCACACAACCGTGATACAACAGATTGCCATTATAAACTTTGTACAGACCACCTTTGGAAAACAGGAATCTGACATGACGCTGAAGCTTCTCACATCTCATAAACGCCTGCTGCAGACGCATCATGACCTGCATTTCCTCGTCTGTCAGTTCATAAGGCTTCTCAGGATCCACCGTAGGGAAATCCACATCATTCATAGGATATTCTTCCCCATTTATGATGACGGTTTTCTTCTCGAAATTTACTTTATCTAAAAGCAGTCTGCTCTCCATGCCAAATTCCGGATTGCGCATGATGACCTGACCTTCCAGCTTAAACTGAATGATCGCCATGGCCTTATGCATCTTGGTATCCAGACTCAGATCCTTTGTATTGTAATCTGTATTGTATTTGATCTTAAAAGCATCGCAATTGCTTCCGGAATAAGTCTCCAGGGCAAAAGTGACCAAAGGAAGAAGATTGATGCCGTAACCATCCTCCAATGTGGCAAGATTACCATATCTGGCTGCCATCCTGACCACATTGGCTATACATGCAAGACTGCCACTGGCAGCCCCCATCCATACTACATCATGATTCCCCCACTGCACGTCTACAGAATGATAATCGCACAAAGTATCAAGGATCACATGAGGCCCCGGCCCTCTGTCATAAACATCGCCTACAATATGTAAATGATCAATGACCAGGCGCTGGATCAGATGACTTAGATCAATGATAAACTGCGGTGCCTTACCAATTCTGATAATTGTATGAATGATCTCATTATAATAAGCTTCCTTATCCTGAATCTCTTCCTTTTCAGTGATCAATTCTTCTATGACATAAGCAAAATCCGGCGGCAATGCTTTACGCACCTTGGATCTGGTATATTTGGAGGACACCCTTTTAGTGATCTGTACCAGACGATGCAGCGATATCTTATACCAGTCCTCAATACAATCCTCTTCCCGTTGAACAATCTCCAATTTTTCTTCTGGATAATAAATTAATGTGGCAAGGCTCTTCTTATCCTTATTGGTAATGGTATTGCCAAATTCTTCGTCAATCTTTCTCCTGACAGAACCGGACCCATTCTTGAGCACATGCTGAAACTGCTCATACTCACCATGAATGTCTGTCAGGAAATGCTCCGTTCCTTTAGGAAGGTTCAAGATTGCCTGCAGGTTAATGATTTCTGTAGAAGCTGCTGCAATGGTCGGATACTGATGTGCCAGACTTTTTAATACCTTTAATTCCAATTCATTCATCTTCATGCCCCCTCTTCTGAGTCTATGGTTCTATGGATACAACAAAATATGATCAGCCTTCTATCACATGGCTCATTTGATACAGACCTGCGGGTTTCCCTGCCAAGAACTTAGCTGCCTGTACTGCACCTTTACCAAATACTGCTTTTGAATATGCCGTATGTGAGAAAGTGATCACTTCATCTGCACCGGCAAAGATCACATCATGATCCCCTACAATGGTGCCCCCACGGACAGCACTGATACCGATCTCCTTCTTCGGTCTCTGCACTCTTCTACCACTTCTGTCATACACATATTCATATTCATTATCAAGCGCATCATTAATAGAGTCAGCCAGAGCCAAAGCAGTACCGCTGGGTGCATCCACCTTCAGATTATGGTGCTTTTCTACAATTTCCATATCAAAGCCTGCCGGTGCCAGAACACCTACAGCGTCCTTCAACAGCTTAAGTAACAGATTGATACCCAGAGACATATTAGCAGACTTTAGAACAGCAACCTGTTTGGAAGCCTCTTTTACCTTGCCAAGCTGCTCTTCACTCAGCCCCGTTGTACATAATACACAGGGAAGCTTTCTCTCCACACAGATCTCCAACATACGATCAACTGCAGACGCCACCGAAAAATCGATCAGGCAATCTGCCTCCACATTACACTCTTCTAAGCTGCAAAAAACCGGATATGTATTGTGTCCATCATCCCTTGCATCAATACCTGCCACAATCTCCACAGCATCATCTGCTGCGATCAAAGAACTGATCACCTGTCCCATTTTACCATTACAACCATGCATGATCACTCTAACCATCTTATCCTCCATTCCGGTGCTGTACTCACTCTCTACAGCACTCCTGTTCCTAATATAAAAAGACTGTAACTATAGTATAACGAATAATCCCGTCCCTGACAAGTCTCAAAGACGGGATCAAATTATCATTTACTTACAGGATGCCATAATCCTCCATGGCCTTCTTAAGCTTTGCAGCATTGGCTTCTTCCATTTCTGTCAAAGGCATACGAAGAGAACCTGCACCCAGTCCCATCAAATTCAGTGCCTTCTTCACAGGAATTGGATTCACTTCACAGAACAGTGCATTGCACAAACTCATAGCTTCCAACTGCATCTTACAACTTCCCTTCACGTCACCGTCCAAGAACTTCTGGCACATTTCATGAGTCTGTCTGGGAGCCACATTGGATAATACAGAGATTACACCGATACCGCCCAGAGACATGATGGGCACAATCTGGTCATCATTACCGGAATAAATATCCACACAACCGTCTGCGATAGCTGCCAGATGTGCAATCTGGCTGATATTGCCGCTGGCTTCTTTCACACCTACGATATTCTCCACATCCTTGCACAGTCTT
>JAZQGM010000031.1:0-1616 GCA_045540075.1 Acetatifactor sp.
ACTGCCCCAAAGTCATATGCCACCGCCTCCAGAACTCTGTCACCGAACAGGAGATATAAGGATATCTGAAGTTCTCCGGGAACCGAAAGCCCATCATCACCCCAAGGCCTATGGCCATATCCGAATATCCCGAGAAATCAAAGTAGATTTGGAAAGCAAATGCCAAGATTCCCACCCAGCAAAGCAACACATTCAGATTCTCCAAACCGGCACCAAGCGCCTCTTCCCACAAAAGACCCAGATTGTTGGCAAGCAACACTTTCTTAGCAAGTCCTACAATAAAGCGCCTGATTCCATAGCTGATATCTTCGATACTGCCATGGTGGTCCCGTAGGTCATCCTGCACATCCACATATCTGACAATGGGACCTGCGATCAACTGCGGGAACAAGGTCACGAACACACCAAAATCTAACAGATTGCGCTGCACCTTGGCCTTTCCACGATACACATCTATGGTATATGACATGGTCTGGAAAGTATAAAAAGAAATTCCGATAGGCAGAGGCAACTCAAAAAGCGGGATATTTGTTCCAACCACCTGATTTACTGCCTGCAGCAAAAAGTCTGCATATTTAAAGAAGCCCAACACACCCAGATTGATCAATATGGAAGTGAAAAGTAGCACCGATGCTACCGCCCTTCTCTCCCGGAACCTCTCAATCAATCTGCCGTGGATATAATCTGATAATGTGGAAAACAGCAGGAGCACTACATACACCGGTTCTCCCCATGCATAGAAAAACAGACTGCCCAAAAGGAGGATGACATTACGCATCCTCCGGGCAGCCGGCCATAAATAAGTCACAAAATATAAGATGAAAAATATCGGTAAAAACCGAAATAGGAATAATACACTGCTAAAAACCATCTTTCATACTCCCTGGGTAAAGTATAATCTACTCCTTTACTTTACCACAGCTGCCTGCAATTGTTCAATAGCAATTTTATTTTGTTCCTGGCAATGTTTGATCACCGCGTCATCACCTTTCTCAGAAAGCTCCATGGTATCTGCACCCAGCTGGATAAAGCAGATATAATCGCCGATCTTTTCAATGGTAGAAGCCTGAATCTTACCTACGTTCATAGGATACTGCATGGTATCGTTTACTTTAGCCTCTCTGTAAGCAGTCAGCGCATCCTCTACTGCCTGCGCCTTGTCAGCCTTGGGCTTAATGATCACTAAGGTATCTACATTGGTGCTGATCATAGGCATCTCAGCCAGATAATCCTCGTACATGTCAGCGGTGATGCCGAACAGTCCTTCCATGATATCGGGCGTCACCGGCATATTGGGCCAATAATTCTCACCCAACTTGTCCACTACTACGGTCTTCAATGCTTCCATCTCCTGGCTCCAGCCATTTACACCAATCTCAGGAGCCACTTCTTCTGTGCCCTCTGTAGCTGTACCCTCAGTTTCCTGTGTAGCTTCTGTACCCTCTGTAGCTTCCGTTCCTTGAGTCTCTGTGCTCTCCTGAGTTGTCTGGCTCTGCTGGGTGCTACTCTCTGCGTTCTGGTTATTCTTGCCGCAGGCTACCAGTCCCATGCAAAGTGCCATCATACATACAAATGTAACTGCTTTTTTCATAAATGTCCTCCTTGTGGTGTGCGGC
>JAZQGM010000032.1:0-20457 GCA_045540075.1 Acetatifactor sp.
TCTCAAATTGCAGGTATAAAAGTAGACAAACACAGTACCGGCGGTGTTGGTGATAAGACATCTCTTGCCTTGACACCAATGGTTGCGGCATGTGGAATTCCCGTTGCCAAAATGAGTGGAAGAGGTCTTGGACATACAGGTGGAACAATTGATAAGCTGGAAAGCTTTCCGGGCTTTACAACTGAAATTTCAACAGATACTTTTGTTAAAAATGTTAATGAAATCGGCATTGCAATAATGGGTCAGACCGCTGAACTTGCACCTGCAGATAAGAAGCTTTATGCATTAAGAGATGTAACGGCAACGGTTGACAATCTGTCTTTGATTGCCAGCTCTATTATGAGTAAGAAGCTGGCGGCAGGTGCAGATGCCATTGTGCTGGATGTGAAGAGTGGCAGCGGCGCTTTTATGAAAACGGAAGAAGATGCCATGATGCTGGCCCGTGAGATGGTTCGGATCGGAAACGATGCCGGCAGACGCACCATTGCGGTGGTGTCCGATATGGATCAGCCCCTTGGATATGCTGTGGGAAATGCCCTGGAAGTAAAGGAAGCCATTGATACACTGAGCGGTAAGGGGCCGGAGGACTTTAAAGAACTGTGTCTGACCTTGGGCAGCTGTATGCTCATCGCCGGAGGGAAGGCAAAGAACCATCAGGAAGCTGAAGATATGCTTCTTGCCACCATTGAAGATGGCAGTGCTTTGAAGAAACTTGCAGCGTTTGTAGAAGCACAGGGTGGAGATTCTGCTGCAGTGTATGATACAGAGCGTTTACCTAAGGCAGGAATCATACAGCCCATTGCTGCACCTCGGGATGGATATATTTCCCGTATTATTTGTGATGAGATTGGTATTGCTTCTCTCATTCTTGGGGGCGGAAGGGAGACCAAAACGTCCAAGATAGATCTGTCCGTAGGTCTGGTGCTGACTGCTAAGGTAGGAGATTACGTAAAGGCCGGTGAACCTCTTGCATGGATTCATGCCAATGATGAGCAAAAAACTGAAATGGCACGAAAACGCTTTCTTTCCGCATACCAATTCTCTGACAAACCCGTTTCGCCATATAAACTGATAAAGAGAATCATTGAGTTGTAATGCAGTCTGAAAGGAGAATAGACATGAAAAACAAACTGTTTAACAGATATTATTTGCTTTCTTGCATCGGTGTTTTGATTGTCTCGTACTATCCTTTGTCAATGGGAGTTCGGATAATTACCGATATGATTGTGAATGGGTCTGTAATGAAAGAAAACTATCCCAAATATATCATTCCGTACACCCCAATGTGTATTGCAATCATTGTTGGTGTTCTCTTGATGCCTTTGTGTATCAAACTATTTAGGAGATTTGCTCTTGTCGGAGGTGCTTTCATAGCAACAGGTGTGTTCTTTACAATCGAATTACTGTTTGAACAGAAGGTTGTCATATCTACTGCTGAAACCGTTACAAAACTTGAAGATTGGCAGATGTTTATGTGTTATGTCCCACCGGAGGGATGGGGTGAAAACTTAATTACATATAAGACACAAACAGCAGTTGATATTTTGATGGGAGATTATAATCCTGCGTTCAAGCTGCACTTTTACCTTATTTCTGTTGTATTGATTATTACCATCTTGAACTGCTTGTATGGCTTCGGGCAAATGGTAAAAAGCGGAGAAAAGAAGCGTTTTAAATCTCTGATTTTACAGTCGGTTTGTTCCATCACATTCCTTGGACTCTGTATTCTCGCTTGCTTTACGGCGTTTTGGAGAGACGGCAGCATTCAAGTATCGACCTTGTCTGCTGCGTTAATGACAGTGTTCTTTGTCCTTTTTGGTGTAACCGTTGGAGTGTTTGTTGGCTCGTTTCTTTCGGGAAAACGGAAGTTCGTTTTGATTTGGATTCCGTCGATTGTTGCCTCTGTGATGACGTTCCTTATGTATATCGGCGAAATGATTCTTCTAAACGGACATTTGTACAGCTTTGGTACAGGATTTATGTTCGACAGTGTACTCGGAATTGTCTTTGCACCAATAGATTTGCTAATTATTTTGGCGGCGGCTTGCATAACTGCTTTGATATTTACTTTGCTTAATGGCTACCGGGGGTGTTCTAATATAACTTTATCTGTTTCATCTCCGAATACACGAAGAGTGTAAAACACGTTATCTTTCACCCAATAGACGGTTGGATCAAAATAGTCGACCTTGTAGTATCCGGTGTTTTCTCCAAGACCTGCACAGTGCTATAAGTCGCTTGGGAGCCATCATCACCTTCTATGCTTGAAATGCTGTGGTCGCATGTTTCTATCAATAAATCGATTGCAACAACAGCACCGGCAATAGAAAGGGTAATAATGAGGAAAACTGAATACTACCTATAATATTTGTTGTCATGTATCCTTAGAAGGGCTCATATAATGAATTATGAAAAAGTCAAATATGAACCCTAAAAAAGAAAAGATAATAGAGACCTTCCAATTACCAAAAGATGTATGTCTTGGAGCTTTGCGAGTAACTTTGACAGGAAACAGTGAGGCTTGGATCGAAAACTACAGGGGAATCCTGGAATACACAGGTACAATGATTCTCCTGCAAGGCAAAAAATGCCAAGTATGCTTTGAAGGAACACGCTTATCTATCGATTATTACACCAATGAAGATATGAAAATAAGCGGCCACATCACATGCGTCAGATATCAGTAGAATAAAATTAGAATAGGAGTCTGCATGATAGCATTATTAAAATATATCAAAGGATACGTCCGCATCAGAATATGGGGCTTATCTGCGGAACGTTTCATGAACCTATGCAGCAACAGAGACATATTGCTATGGAACATCGAGAAAGATGGAGACATATACACCATGTGCATCAGTCTGAAGGCGTTTTATCAGCTAAGACCTATTGCACGTAAAACAGGAACCAGGGTAGTCATATTACAAAGAGTAGGACTACCTTTTTTTGTGCCTGTGATTCTTTCCAGAAAAATATTTTGTCTGGGACTGATACTTTGTGTGGCGTTCTGGATTGGTTCTTCCTACTTTGTATGGGACATTGAATGTAGCGGCAATTATCAGATCACAGATGATGTGATGATGACCTTTTTAAAAGAGCAGGATGTGAAGGTGGGGATGCTTAAGAGCAAATTGGACATTGAGGCATTGGAAAAAGAGATTCGGCGTTCCTTTAATGAGGTTACCTGGACCAGTGCCAAATTAAACGGTACAAAGCTGATCATAGATATGAAGGAAAATGATGTGCCATTGATCCCGGCCATCAAGGAAGATCAGGGTGGTAAGAATCTAATCTCTCAATATGATGGGATCATTGTGTCCATGATCGTCAGAAATGGTGTACCCAAGGTGGCTATTGGGGATGTGATCACGAAAGGTTGCGTTCTTGTGGAGGGGATGATCCCCATTTATAACGAGGATACCACTGTGCGGGAATATCAGTATGTGACGTCCGATGCTGACATCATTATCCGTCATGAGATGACCCATCAGGAAGTGCTTGGCTTTGACCATATCAAGAAGGAATACACAGGCCGGGAAAAATCAGGGTATTATTTTCGTCTTGGAGAGAAGGAAGTAAAGTTTACAATGGAGCGCCCCTTTCTTGTTTATGACAGTCTGATCAAAGAACAGTCGCTGCTTGTTCTGAAAAAATTGGATATTCCTGTATCTTTCGGGCAGATTACATACAGAGAATACCAAAATGTGGAGTACAGATACAGTAAAGAACAGGCAAAAGAGCTTTTGTTACAAAAAATTAATAATTTTTTTGCAACTTTAGAAGAAAAAGGGGTACAAATTATTGAAAAAAATGTTAGAATAGAGACAGAGATGAATCAATGGGTTCTGAACGCTGATCTCACAGTGGAAGAGGCGGTGGGAGAGCTTATTGATATCCCCATGGATGATTCCATAGAGAATGACCAGTCTTCGGTGGAGGCTGATGCTGTGGAATAGGATAAATGGATAAAGAGGTTAGGATAAGAAGAATGAGTGAATTTTCAGAAAGAATGGAGATACCAGGAGAGCACATGCAGAAGATCTTCGGCATGCAGGATGCTTATCTGAAGAAGCTTGAGAGAGATTTTCAGGTAATGGTGGTTGACCGAAACGGAAGTGTGGTCATCACCGGGCAGGAGCGTAATGTCAGGAAGGTGAAGAAGATACTGGAACAATTAACCGAGATTTCCCGCAGGGGTAACGAGATAGAGGAGCAGAGTGTGGATTACGCGATTACAATGGGGATGGAAGAACAGGAAGAGGTATTGACACAGATCGATAGTGATGTGATCTGTCATACAGTAAACGGCAAGCCGATTAAGCCCAAGACCTTGGGACAGAAGCAGTATGTGGATGCGATCCGTAAGAATATGATCGTATTTGGTTTAGGACCTGCCGGTACCGGTAAGACCTATCTGGCCATGGCTATGGCCATTACAGCCTTTAAAAATGATGAAGTGAGCAGGGTCATTTTGACCAGACCTGCCATCGAAGCCGGAGAAAAGCTGGGATTTTTGCCGGGAGACCTGCAGAGTAAGGTGGATCCGTATCTTAGGCCGCTCTACGATGCTCTTTACCAGATTATGGGCGCAGAGAGCTTTGCTAAGAATATGGAGAAAGGCTTGATTGAGGTGGCGCCTCTTGCATACATGAGAGGACGTACACTGGATAATGCTTATATTATCCTGGATGAGGCCCAGAACACCACACCGGCGCAGATGAAGATGTTCCTGACACGTATCGGTTTTGGATCCAAGGTGATAGTGACAGGTGATTCTTCCCAGAAGGATCTTCCCGCCGGAACCAAATCGGGACTGGACATTGCGACCAAGGTGTTAGCCAAGATTGATGATATTGCTTTTTGCAATCTGACCAGCAAGGATGTGGTCCGGCATCCGCTGGTACAGAAGATTGTAAAGGCATATGATGCCTATGAAGCCAGAGAAAGTAATAGAGAAAAGAGCCGCACTCATGCCCGCGGTCGTGCAGATAAATGACAATGGGAATAAAGGAGGACCAAAGATGACATTCTATGTGGAAAATGAGACAGATGTAACATTCCCTTTTAAGGTAGAGGAGATTGTAGAACAGGTGGCAATGGAAGTGCTGGATATGGAAGGGTGTCCTTATGAGGTGCAGCTGAATGTACTTTTGACGGACAATGATGGGATTTGGGAATATAACAGGAATTTTAGGCAGATTGACCGGGCCACAGATGTTCTTTCCTTCCCCAATCTTGACTTTGAGGCACCGGGGGAATTTGAGATTGATGAAGAGCAAGAGGCAGATTATTTTGATCCGGATACGGGTGAATTGATTCTGGGAGATATTATCATTTCTGTGGACAAGGTGCGTGAACAGGCAGAGAGCTATGGACACAGTTTAAAGAGAGAGTTTGCGTTCCTTGTGGCTCACAGTATGCTTCATTTAAGCGGATATGACCACATGGAACCAGAAGAAGCTGCTGTGATGGAGGCAAAGCAGGAGCAGGTATTGCATAAGCTTGGCATTACCAGAGAATCGTAGAGAAAGATACAAGAGAGGTAAGGGTAGTTACAAATGAGTCAGACAGAGGTGAAAAGCAAGCAGATTCAGGCATTTATCAGTGTGCTTGGTCTGGTAACGTGGCTTGTCCTTGGCAGAATGATCGGGGACAATGGTATCGCATATTTTGCAGTGGCAACGGAAGGATTTATGATCTTTTATGTTCTTCTGGCAGGCAGATTGGCAGAATCCTTAGGAAGATTGCTTAGAAGCCGATATGCCAAAGGTCAGTTTAAGAATGGGGTTAAAGTAAAACAAAGCGTGTTGATCTTCCAGACTATCATAGGGATTCTGGGTGGCCTATTGTTGTTTTTCCTGGCACCTGTTATTGCAGAAAAGGTCTTTTTAATTCCTTACGGAATGGTTGCACTTCGGATTCTGTCGGTGGCCTTGGTGCTCAGAGTAGTAAGCCATATTATCTTGGGATTTTTCCAGGGAAGCGGCACACAGATGCCCACTGTAGTGGTTTCTTTCTTACGGAACCTTTTTTATCTGGGATTTGCCTTTTTGTTTGTCAGAATATTTCGTGAGTACGGTGAGAAGGTGTCACTCCTTTTGTTAAATGATCTGCTTCCTTCCATGTACGGCGCAGCGGGAATGGCTGTGGCTGTGACAGTAACAGAGCTGTTACTGCTTGTTTTTGTGAGTTTCCTATATCTTATCAGTAGAAAGGCATTGAAAAAGCAGACAGAAGGATTGAAGAATACAGAAACATTTCTGGGAGCTATAGGTGGCTTGTATGCAGCTATGAGCCCCCATATTCTGTTGGATGTGCTGGTTCGTCTTCCCATATGGCTTGGGATTTTGTTTTATGTTAGAAGTGTAGACGCACAGGCAGCTGCCATCAGCTTTGGAAAATATTATGGTAAATATCTTGTGGTATGTATGATACCTGTATTATTTGGCGATATCCTGCTGCATTCCCTGGCTGCCAGAACAGCCAAAGCAATGCGTAAAAGGGAGCATCGTTATGGAAGGGGAATTTTTGAGGCAGGATTTCACATGGGAGTCGTGCTCGCACTGTTTCCTGTTATATTTTATACTGTGTTATCTACACAGATCAATCATGTGATAGAAGGAACCAAAGGTGTGCCCGGAGAGCTTGGGAGAATGTTCCTGATTGGTTCTACTATCATAGTGTTTGCAGTGCTTTCCCTGTTTTTTATAAGATGTCTTTTTTATATGGGGAAATGGAACATGGTGTTTGGGGCACTGGGGCTGTATGTGATCATTTTTGTAGTGAGTGTAATGATATTTTTTAATGTGATGAAGCTTACCGTGGATGGGCTGATCTATGCAGGACTGGCTGCCCTTCTGGTATTGTGCCTAAGTACGGGAATTTACCTGTTTCGGCACCTTCGTGTCAAACCGGATATTCTGCACTGGATCGCAATTCCTATAGGAGCCTCGGCAGCGTCAGGACTGATCTGTTACTTGTTGGGAAAATACCTGACACCTTATATGGGGTACCCTTTTACGGTGATACTTGCTTTGGTGGTGGGACTTTTGATTTATTGGTTGATCTTGCTTGCGTTAAAGAATTTTCACAGGCAGGAACTGGAAGTGATACCGGGTGGTGCACTGATTGAAAAGCTTTTGGAGTTGTTTTGAATGTAATTGAAAAAAATGGAATAAAACCTGTAAAATGGCCGATACTGATAGGGAGTTATTTGAGTTTATAGTGAGGTAGGCTATGAAGGGTTTAAAGTATGTTTCATTATTTTTAATTTATCCGGTGGCTTTGATCATGCTGGGATTTGTAGGTGGTGTGACTTGTGTCAAAATTTTTTATCCCGGTACTTTTCAGACAGTGGAAGAAAAGTCAGAGGGTCAGGCAGTTCCAGGCCCCAATATAGTGAATACTGACCTTGATGCGCAGCGGGTAACTGACGATTGGCAGGTGATCATCGGTACACCTAACAAGAATGTTTTAGTTTACCAGGATGGTTATCTGGCAGTGCAGGAAAGGGAGTCCGCAGGTCTAGCCTTATCAGAACCGGAAAGTAATGAGGAACAGGAAGTGTCTGCTCTGACACAGAAGTTGAATGCAGGCACTTCTTATGTGTTGGAAGAGACTGATTTAAGAAGTGACACAATAGTGGAGACAACCTGGAAGTTGCCTGCCAAGTATATCGGCATGAATAGGGAGCAGTTTCTGGAGGCAATGGACCTTTATGAAGCTTCACCGCCTTTGGAGGAATTGGAAAGAGGGTTTGTAAGCCTTGAGGTGAAATCCTTCTCGCCACAGAAGGTGGTAGTGCAGATGAATTATGATTATATTCAGCCGGGAAGCAGCTTTTATCTGAAGGTAGAGGACAATTTTGTGGTGGTCTATCTGGAGGACAAGACTACCGTTTATATGGATACAGATATTTTGCTCAAGGATCTTCCGGATGAGTTACAGCAAGAGATCATTCAGGTCATGTATGTACCGGATGAAGAAAGTCTGTATGATTTTCTGGAGAATTACAGCAGTTAGGAAAAGGCAGATAGATACGATGAGAAAGAACATTGCAGTAATAGGAGGAGGCGCCTGTGGAATGGCGGCGGCTATCAGTGCAGCCCGTGAAGGCGCTTCTGTTACCATATATGAAAGAAATGACAGATTGGGCAAGAAGATCCTGGCCACCGGGAATGGTAAATGTAATCTGGGAAATCAGTCCTTGTCCATAGAAGATTATCATAGTGACAATCCGGCACTTGTAGCCCAGTGCCTGGAACAGTTTGGCACCAGAGAAACAGTGGATTTTTTTCACAGTCTTGGTCTGATGATTAAGGAGAAAAACGGATATCTTTATCCTAAGAGCGAACAGGCTTCTTCCGTGCTGGATGTGCTTAGGATGGCAGTGGAAAGATATGGTGTGAAGGTGGTCTATGAAGCCAAGGTCAACAGTCTGAATAGAAGGAAAGATGGTTGTTTCGAGATTAGCTGGCAGAGCCAGGCTTCTGATTCTAAGGTTCCCGGTACGAGAGATGTTTTTGATCATGTGATTCTTGCATGTGGCAGTAAAGCAGCGCCGAAAACCGGCTCCGACGGCAGTGGTTACCAGCTTTCTAAGCAGATGGGGCTTAAGGTGACAGAGGTTGTGCCGGCACTGGTACAGTTACATTGTAGGGAGGATTATTGCAAGGCTATCGCGGGAGTGCGTGCTGAGGCCAAAATACATATCAGGGATGGCAGGGAACGTATTTTAAGCGAACAAGGAGAGCTACAGCTGACGGAGTATGGTATCTCGGGAATACCGGTTTTTCAGCTGAGTGGACAGGTGAATCAGCTGTTAAAGGGGCAGAAAGGGAAGGAACTGATCGCTGAAATAGATTTTCTTCCGGAATTTTCTAGGGAAGAGTGGCAGCAATTTGTGGAAGAACGTATGGCACAACTTCCCCGTAGAAGGTGTGAGTCGGTTGAAAACTTTTTTACAGGGATGCTTCATAAGAAGCTAATGCTGCTATTTATGAAACTTGCAGGTCTTAAGACCAATACTTTGGTAAAAGATGTCGGGAAAGAGCAGTTTCTTACTGTGTTTCGCCTTTGTCGGGAATTTACTCTTCATATAACCGGAAGTCATTCTTTCGATCATGCTCAGATTTGTGCAGGTGGTGTCAGTATGAAAGAAGTTTCAGCCTCTCTGGAAGCTTTGAAAGTACCTGGATTATACCTGGCCGGAGAAATGCTCCATGTAGACGGAAGATGCGGCGGTTATAATTTGCAATGGGCATGGACCAGTGGTTGTTTGGCTGGCAGAGCTGCTGCCGGGAAGGATAAGTAAAAATGATCAGAATCAATCAATTAAAACTGCGGGTAGATCAACAGAATGTGGAGAAGGCATTAAGAAAAAAAGCAGCAGAATGCTTGCACATCAAAGAAAATGATATTAACAAGCTGGTGATCGTAAGACAGTCCATAGATGCCCGTAAAAAGCCGGATATTTTTTATAGTTATATGGTTGATGTAGAGATAGATCGGGAAGAGAAAGTATGCAGGAAAATTAAGAATCCTCAGATCAATCAGGTTCCCCCTTTTGTTTATCGTTTTCCTTATCAGTGTCCTGTAGGTATGAGTCTGGAGGAGCCCACATCAGTCGGAAAACGCCCGGTGATCATTGGTACTGGACCGGCCGGTCTGTTCTGTGGATATTTTCTAGCTAAAGCCGGTTTTGCACCCATTTTGTTAGAGCGCGGTGAAGATGTAGACACTCGTAAAAAGGATGTGGAACAATTTTGGGAAAAGGGTATGCTGAAATCCGAGTCCAATGTCCAGTTTGGTGAGGGCGGAGCCGGGACCTTTTCAGATGGTAAGCTCAATACTTTGGTGAAGGACAAAGACGGTCGCAACATGGCTGTGCTTCAGACTTTTGTGGACATGGGGGTAAAAGAGTCTATTTTATATGAAGCGAAGCCCCATATCGGCACAGATGTGTTGTGTAGTGTGGTAAAGAAGATGCGCCAGGAGATTATCAGCCTTGGTGGTCAGGTGCGGTTTGGCTGTAAAGTTACAGGTCTTAAGAAAGAAAATGGACGTATTACGGCAGTGATGATCAATGATGAAGAACAATTAAGCTGCAATTATGTGGTATTGGCTATCGGCCATAGTGCCCGAGATACGTTTGAAATGTTGTATCAGACCGGTATTTCCATGGAAGCCAAATCCTTTGCGGTAGGCTTACGTGTGGAGCATCCACAGCGCATGATCAATGAAAGTCAATACGCTTTACCGGATCCGGGGGCTTTAGGGGCAGCGTCTTATAAGGTTACAGCCCAGACAAGTGTGGGTAGAGGTGTATATTCCTTTTGTATGTGCCCGGGTGGTTACGTGGTCAATGCCTCTTCTGAACAGGGAAGACTGGCAGTGAATGGAATGAGTTATAGCGGCAGAGATGGTGAAAATGCCAACAGTGCTGTCATCGTGGCAGTGACGCCGAAAGATTTTGGAGAAGATCATCCCCTTTCCGGTATTGCTTTTCAGAGAAAACTGGAAGAACGGGCATACCAGCTGGGACAAGGGAAGATTCCCGTGCAGAGGTTTGGAGATTTCAAAAAACAGGTGGAAGGAGTTTCCTTGCAGGATGAGTCACTGATATCCTTACAGGAAGAGCCAAAGGTAACTCACGGGGATATGAAACCACGGCATAAAGGCGACTATATCTATGCAGATGTAAGTAAGATCTTGCCCCAGGAGTGTAACAAGGCTTTTGTGGAAGGGATGGAGCAGTTTGGTCGCATGATTCCCGGCTTTGATAGAGAGGACGCACTGCTTTCAGGAGTGGAGAGCCGTACGTCATCGCCTGTCAGAATTCATAGGGATGAAACATTACAGTCCGCCGTCCAAGGACTTTATCCTTGTGGTGAAGGTGCAGGATATGCAGGGGGGATCACTTCTGCAGCCATGGATGGGATCAGAGTGGCGGAGGCTGTTGCATCATCTATTTGTAGGATGGCATAATTTTAAAAAATATAGTTGAATATTGGTGGATTTTCATGTATGATTATTCAATGTGAGAACAGGTTGCAAAAGGCAATTGGATGAGATGAAAGGGTATTATTATGAATCAATATCGTGAATTACTAAAGGATAAGAAAAGAATTGTAATTAAAATAGGATCTTCTTCGCTGCAGCATCCGCAGACGGGGGATATTGATTATATTAAGTTGGAGAAGCTGGTAAGGGAGTTGTGTGATCTGCGTAATCAGGGGAAGGATGTGGTGCTGGTTACATCGGGGGCCATTGCGGCAGGGAAGAAGGCTGTGCATCTGAAGGAGTTTAAGGCGGATAACAGTGAACATGCCATCGCTCTAAAGCAGGCGTGTTCTGCCATTGGTCAGGCAAAATTGATGATGATCTATGAGAAGCTTTTTGCAGAGTATAATCAGGTGGCGGCGCAGATTTTGATCACCAAGAATACCATAGTGGATAATCTGAACCGGTATAATGCCCATAATACTTTTTCGGAGCTTCTGAAAATGGGAGTAATACCGGTAGTCAATGAAAATGACACGGTTGCTACATATGAGATTGAGATTGGTGACAATGACACTTTGTCTGCTATTGTGGCTGCATTGGTGGATGCAGATCTTTTGATCTTGTTGTCTGATATTGACGGGCTGTTTACTGATGATCCCAGACAGAATCCGGATGCAAAGTTTATTGAGCAGGTGGATGAGCTGACAGAGGAACTGATGGGTATGGGTAAGGCATCTACCGGAAGTAATGTGGGTACCGGCGGTATGAATACCAAGATGATCGCAGCTAAGATCGCTACTAGCTCTAATGTGGACATGATCATTGCCAACAGCAAGGATGTGGGTATCATACATCGCATTGTGGAAGGAGAGAATGAAGGTACTCTTTTCCTGGCTCATCGCGACAGCAACTTCGACCTTCCGTTGTTTGTTCAGACGTTGCATAAGAATTAAGGAGAATGTATAGAGAGGTTTATTATGAATCTGGAAGAAAAGATAAAGAGAATCAATGAGTTGTATCATAAATCTAAGGCAGAGGGCCTGACAGACGAGGAGCGGAAAGAACAGGCTGCTCTTCGCAGTGAATATATCGCCAACGTCAGGGCTAATTTAAGAGGACAGCTGAACAGTATCAGTATTCAGAAAGAAGATGGAACTATAGAGAATCTGGGAGAAAAGTTTGGAAATAAAGGGACACATTGATATGGACAAGGGCAAGATCAGGAAAGAAGTCTTAAAACGGAGAGAAGCCATTGACAAAGAAGAACATAGGCTGGCATCCTTAAAGCTTGCAGACCGCATCATTGGTCATCAATGGTTTTATGGGTCAGATACGATTCTTGTTTTTGCAAGCTATGGCAGTGAAATTGATACTACAGAAATCATTTTGGAAGCGCTGAGAACCGGCAAGAGAGTGTATGTTCCCAAAGTGGAAGGGGAGCAGATGAATTTCTACAGGATTGAGTCGCTTGCGCAGTTGCGTCCTGGGTATAAAGGGATACTGGAACCGATCTTGGAGACTGACACTACCGGTCATAATGGCCCCGGAATTTGTGCGGAGCCTTATCGATATGTTGTTGAAGAGATGACACATACACTAATGATCATGCCGGGAGTGGCCTTTGACCCTTTTAGAAATCGCATCGGATACGGCAAAGGCTTTTATGACAAGTATCTTGCGGACAAACAGGAACTTCAGTTTCGAACCATTGCAGTTGGTTTTCGGTGCCAGCAGGTGGAAGAAATACCTGCTCAGGAAACTGATATGAAACCATATCAGGTGATCTTGGTTTAGTTTTTTATTATAATCATGTGGAATATATTCCGAAAGGAGTTTGGGATGATGACAAATTTACAGGAAATGGGAAAACGTGCCTGCGAAGCCAAATATGTATTGCAGATGGCTTCTACAGAGGATAAAAATAGAGCATTAGCAGCGGCTGCCAAAGCTTTGTGCGAGGGTGCAGCCAGAATCCTTGCTGCCAATGCATTAGATATCAAAGCAGGAGAGGACAACGGGATGCATCCCGGAATGCTTGACCGCTTACGCCTGACAGAAGCACGAATAGAAGCCATGGCAGAAGGCCTGCGCCAGATAGTAGCGCTTGAGGATCCCATTGGAGAGGTGCTTGAGCGTGTGGTACGCCCTAACGGCTTGGAAATCGAAAAGAGAAGAGTCCCTCTGGGCGTTATCGGTATCATCTACGAATCCCGGCCCAATGTGACTGCCGATGCATTCGGGCTTTGCTTTAAAACCGGCAATGCCGTGATCTTAAAAGGTGGCAGCGATGCCATTCATTCTAATACTGCTATTACGGAAGTGATCAGGGAAAGTTTGTTTGAAAGCGGTATGACACCGGATGCCATTCAGCTGATCACTGATACGGACAGGAGTGTGACCAGTGCTTTTATGAAGCTGAATGAATATGTGGATGTACTGATTCCCAGAGGCGGTGCAGGCCTGATCCGCGCGGTGGTGGAGAATAGCACCATTCCTGTGATTGAGACCGGTACCGGCAACTGCCACATCTACGTGGATAAGGATGCAGACCTTAATATGGCAGTCAAAATCATTTTCAATGCTAAGACCCAGAGAATCGGTGTCTGCAATGCCTGTGAATCTCTGGTGATCCATGAAGCTGTCAGAGAACAATTCCTACCGAAACTTGCAGAAGCACTGGAAAGTAAGAACGTGGAGATGCGTGGTGACGAAGGGATCAGGGAATATCTAAACTGCGTTCAGGCTACCACAGAAGATTACGGCACAGAATATCTGGATTATATTGTCTCTATGAAGACTGTAAGCAGCGTAGAAGAGGCTATTATACACATCAATACGTATAATACCAAACATTCTGAAGCAATTATTACCAATGATCCTAAGGCCGCAGAACAGTTTCTGAATGGCGTGGATGCAGCTTGCGTCTATGTCAATGCTTCCACCAGATTTACTGACGGGTTTGAATTTGGCTTTGGCGCAGAAATCGGTATCAGTACACAGAAACTTCATGCGAGAGGGCCTATGGGCTTAAAGGAGCTTACTTCTTACAAATATGCTGTTCGTGGAAATGGGCAGATCAGAGGTTGATATGATGGAGGGCATGAAAGTATGGTTCTGATATCATATACCTTTTTGATGATATTCATAAGTGTAATGTGGATTTTGGTAAGAGCAATGATAGCTTTGAAAAATAAAAGTATCCATGGGAAACGAGAGCTACAACTACTTTTGGTCTATATCTGTATTGTAGTTGTTGCCCGTTTTACATTTTTCCCATTCTCAAAGTTTGATGGAAAGATACAACCTCTGATTTTTGATGCGACTAAAGTGCTTCCTTTTAGACTCAATATGATTCCCTTTGTACATCTCATGGATTATCCGATATTTCGCGAGGCAATGCTAAATCTTATAGGCAATACCACGATGTTCATTCCCTTAGGCGTGGTTTGGCCATCGGTTTTTAAAGACTTAAATACCCATAAAAAAGTAATTCTTGCCGGAGTAGGCGTTTCCCTGTGTATTGAAATTTTGCAACTTCCATTTTATGACAGAGTGACAGATATAGATGATTTAATACTGAATACGTTGGGATACTTGATTGGTTATGGGATATTACTGTTAGTAAGAAAACTGAGGCACTGATCACTTGATCTGGGAGAGTGCGTATATAGGGGACTATTTGTATTATGAAATAAAATTATAGGTCAGGAGGACTGCAAAATGAAAGAATATAAAGTCATTAAAACACGAAAGAGAAAGGCAGAATACCTTATGAATGAAATGACGAAACAAGGTTGGGAAGTGGTCAGTGTGAACTACTGGAATTGGTGTTTCCCTTGTTTGTTGATAACCTTTTCAAGGGATAAGTAATTCGAATTTTACGAGGTAAGAAAATGGCATCCGGTATTATGATAATGGGCTCTTCCGGAGCAGGAAAAACAACTTTAGGAAAATTGGTAGCTAAAGAATTAGGATATACCTTTGTAGACATTGATGAATATATATGGCGTAAGGATACGGAGATTCCTTTTTCTGAAATGTATCCAAAGGCCGAAAAGATTAGTCGTTTGATGGAGGCAATATCGAATTGTGAGCATTTTGTAATGGCTGGGTCGATGAATTCATTTCATGAGTATTTTGACCCTTATTTTGAGTTGGTTGTTCATCTTCACGCGGATGCACAGATTCGTGTAAAGCGAGTACATGAACGAGAGCTAGGTTGGTTTGGCGAACGAGTCTTGGAAGGCGGAGACATGTATGAAGAACATCAGAAAATGTTAAGAGGTATTGCAGGATACGATTATGGAATGGGTGGTTGTACGTTACAACAACATGAAAAATGGATGAAATCCCTTAAATGTAAAGTGATACATTTAGATGGTGCAGATTCTTTTGAGAAGAATTTGAATATTATTATTGAAACATATAAAGGTCGATAAATTCCACGGTGTAAAAATGAAACTTAGATTGATAGAATTAGCAGACAAGTGCGATATTTTGAGGGTATATAAAATTTATAAGCACTGTATGTTTATGCCAACCAAAGAAAAATTCAATAAAAAAGTTGATGCCTTTTTCGTTTTTAGAAGATAAAAAAATGAAATTATGGGAATTGCGGTAGATAAGTCTGCTCGTAATCGGGGCATTGGCTATTATATGATAAATAAATTAGTGGACAATTATGGTTTGAGTTCTGTATATGCCGAGACAGATAGTGATGCTGTCGGCTTTTATCGAAAAAACGGTTTTGGTATTGTCGTATTATATAAAAACTATGACGGTGAAACAGTTGTCCAATATAAATGTAAATTGGCAAAATGAGCATTGAAGATAACAATACTTTCATTGAGAGTATAGTATATAAAGAACCAGCCCAGAGTTCGGCCATTTGGAACCGCCCTTATTTATGAGGGAAAGCTTTATATTCAAACAGGAAAAGTAAAACTTGTTTCAAAGCAGATTGCTGCAAATCCCAAAGTGGAAATATGTGCATTTAAGGGAGACTCTTAGCTTAGGGTGGCCGGTGAACTGGTTGCGGATGAACGTGTGGAAGCAAAAAAGGCAATTCTAGATGAATATGCAAATCTTCGGGCAATGTATGATGAAAATGATGACAATACGCAGGTGCTGTATTTTAAGAGTGGTGTTGCTACATTTAGTTCATTCTCCGCGCCTGAGGAAGTAATTGTTTTTTAATGTTTTTCTAAAAGCATAAACATTTTGGAGGACAGATCCCGATGAAATTAAAAAATATATTGATTGTTGTAAAAGATATTGAGAAATCAAAACAATTTTATCACGACCTGTTTGGGCTGGATATGGTACTTGACAATGATGGTAATATGATTCTGACAGAGGGTCTGGTACTTCAGGATGAGAAAATTTGGAAAAAGTTTCTGGAAAAAGACGTTATTCCCAAGAATAATTCCTGCGAACTATATTTTGAAGAGAAGGATATAGAAACGTTTGTTCAAAAACTGGAAAATCTATATCCTTCCATCCAGTATGTTAACAGACTTATGACCCATAGCTGGGGACAAAAGGTAATTCGATTTTATGATTTAGATGGTAATCTGATTGAGGTGGGTACGCCGAACTGATTTGTAATTTACCTGATTGCAACCAAAGGTTGACAACCTTCAAAGTGCAAATGGTGGCATTGCAACCATTATTTTTGGTAGAATGCATCTATCAAAAAAGAGAGGTGGACATTATTATGAATATAGCGGACAGAATACAACATTTAAGAAAAAACAAAGGAATATCTCAAGAGCAGCTGGCAGACATAATTGGAGTATCACGTCAAGCAGTATCAAAATGGGAGAGTAAGCAAAGTTCGCCGGATATCGAGAAAATTATATTGTTGAGTAATTATTTTGATGTTTCAACCGATTACTTACTAAAAGGCATAGAGCCGGTGCCTGAGGTGACAAAAAACAAAGTTGATGCAAGAATTTTCACTGTAGTAGGAACTGCATTTAATTTTATCGGACTAGTTACTGCTGTTATGATTTGGAAAGAAGAACAAACGCCGATATCCGTAGCGGTAGGCCTGATTTTAATGGCCATTGGCTGTATGATTTTTGTTGTGGGACAATTTGTGGGAACGAACAAGGAAAAAGCGGCATTTACTTTCGCTTGTATTAATATATGGATTTTAGTGCTTATCCCTACTTCGTGTATATTTAATTTTATTCAGGGAATGACAGCAGGGCATTGGTGGACATTAACACCAATTCCACAACTTGGAAACTCGCTCAGTGCTTACGCAATGTTTTGGATAATATATTTATTGTTCTGTTCTGGTTTTGATGTTATAATGATAAGACGAGCTAAGCGTTAAATAGGAATTGAAGGTACAAGAATGAATCATATAAAAAAAGCAACAATCAGTGATTTGTCGCGAATAGTAGAGATCGTAATATTTAATTACAGATTAAATTTTTACTCCATATTTAAAAACGATGATTATTACTTCAATGAACTCCAAGTACCAAAGCTAATGGAGCAATACAAAACTATTGTCGATAGTATGTGGGGCTATGATGATGGTGTGGTTAAAGGGTTATCCAAGTGGAAAAAGGCGAGATTAAGAAACTGTTTGTAGAGCCTGCATTTCAAGGGAACTCTATTGGTTCAGCTCTTTTGGAGTATGCTATTAATGGGCACAATGCACATACCTTATGGGCATTAGAGAAGAATGCGGGTGCTATTCGCTTTTATGGGCGACACGGTTTTCACTTAACAACGGATAAGAAGCTTGAAGAAGATACAGAAGAGTATCTTGTTCGTTTAGAACGGAAGTAATGTGATGAAGATATAGATGGGCGATTGATTTATTTGGAGATAAAAGAATAAGCAAGTGAATTTGATGGAGGAAACAATGGCAAGAGAAATCAAGCCCCAAGAGACAACAAGGGCCATGGCATACGAGCTTTGGATCAAAGCACCAAACCCAATGGTCACTTTTTTCAAAACTTTAGATGTAACAAAGCTTATTAAGGTATCAAAAAAGAAGCATTTGAAATTTAATATGCTTATGGATTATTGTATCGGAAAAGCGGCTGCCGGTGTAAAGGAGTTCTACATTCTACCGGTTGGTGAAAAGCTGATCCAATATGATACGATTGCGGTCAACACGATTGTAAAAAACAAGGATGGAGAAGTTAGTTCCTGTGATATTTTGTATACAGATGATCTGGACACTTTTAATCAAGACTATATGAAATATACAACGCAAACAGCAAAAACTGCCAAAGACAGAGATCTGTCGGAGGATTGTATGGTGATCGGTACGTCTGCCATTGTTGATACAGAAATTGATGGCGCTGTTGGCATGAATAGCGGGACCTTTAATAATCCCTTTTTTATCTGGGGAAAATATCAAAAGAAATTACTTCGATATGAACTTCCGATTTCTTTTCAGTTTCATCATACCCAAATGGACGGCGCCCATGCAGGCAGATTTTTGGAGAATCTGCAACAAGAAATTAACAGGATGAGGTAGAGTGTTATGAATAAAAGAGCAAGACAGTATATAGGACTGCTATCAGCAATGATTGCTTACTATATTGTCCACGAAGGAACTCATTTCATATATGCTTTGATGACAGGTGTATTCAAAACTATAAATTTTATGGGCCTGGGTATACAAGTTGATATATATGCGGATAAAATGACAGAGGTTCAATTAGCGATATTCTGTATAGTTGGTTCTATAGCTACTACAGTGATGGCATATGTACTTGTTTTACTTGCAGATAAGATAGGAACAGTTTCTTCAAAAGTTTTTAAGGCATCTATGTATTATATTACCATTGCAATGCTTCTGATTGATCCGTTATATTTAAGTTTACTCTGTGGGTTCTTTGGTGGCGGAGATATGAATGGAATTTCATTGCTTATTCCGCAGGTGGTTGCTCGAATAATTTATGGAGTTATTCTTGTGATCAATGCAATCGTGTTTGTGAAAGTAGTTTTGCCTAAATATAAGTTGGCGTTTGCTAGTGTACAATAAATATATTTTTAGATAGTTGGTGACTATGGAGGAGCAAGAAATGATTGCATTAATTGTGGCTTATGCGAAGAATCAAGTGATAGGTAATAAAGGTTGTATTCCTTGGAAAATTAAAGGAGAACAAAAACGTTTTAAAGAATTGACAACCGGAAATGTAGTTGTTATGGGAAGGCGTTCTTATGAAGAAATCGGTAAACCTTTGCCAAACCGAACAACAATAGTGATTTCAAATACATTAAAAATAGACGGCGAAAATTGTATGACTGCCAAATCTTTGGAAGAGGCAATCAAACTGGCAGGAAATAGGGATATATACATATCAGGTGGTGCAAAACTGTATGAAGAGGCATTGCCGTTTGTAGAAAAAATGTATATTACTGAAATTGATTATGATATTGATGGAGATACATTTTTCCCGTAATTTGAGAAAGAACAATTTGTAAAAGAAATCAATGAACATTTTAAAGGAGAAATTCCTTACACATATGTTACTTATACAAGAAAGTAAACGAAGTTTGGCCGGAAATTAATAACTTAAATAGGAAGGTCACAGAATGGTAACGAGGGAATATGGAAAAGAAAATAAGGATGTGATTATCTTATTGCATGGTGGTGGGCTTTCTTGGTGGAATTACCGTGAAGCGGCACAGATTTTATGTAGAAAATACCATGTGATTCTACCAATCCTTGCCGGACACAGCGGAAGTGACAGAGACTTTACAGGTATTGAGAACTCTGCAAGAGAAATCATTGCTTATATAAATCAGGTTCATGGCGGTAGAGTTGCTCTAATTGGAGGAGTATCGCTGGGGGCACAGGTTCTGGTGGAAATGCTTGCGCTGAGAAGTGATATTTGTAAATTCGCCTTGATAGAAAGTGCATTGGTAATTCCAATGAAACTGACATCTTTCTTTATAAAGCCTATGATGCAAATGTGCTATGGATTGATCAAGCAGCCATGGTTTTCAAAACTACAGTTCAAAGCGTTGAAAATCAAACAGGAATTGTATGATGATTATTATAGAGATACTTGTGGCATAACGAGAGAGAATATGATCGCTTTTTTGGAGGCTAATTCTTGTTTTGAGGCACCAAAGGAGCTTGAAGCTTCCAAGGTAAGGGCTTATATCTTTGTGGGACAGAGAGAACAAGGCAAAATGATTCGTTCAGCACACAAGTTGAATAGACTGCTTCCTGGTAGTGAGCTTAAGATCATGGAAAAACAATCTCACGGTGAGTTTTCCATTAACTACCCTGTAGAATACGCAGATCAAGTAAGTGAGATACTGGAAAATAATAATTTAAGATTTAGGTGATTGCGAAACCCATATTTGTTTTTGACTATAATAAGGAAAGAATATTATGAACTGGGAGTATTCTGATGAAGTGTATCTTTTGATGAGAAGATTCGACGAGATTGCTCAAAAATAGGCGCA
>JAZQGM010000033.1:0-12345 GCA_045540075.1 Acetatifactor sp.
GGTTGCTTAGTTGTTCAAATCTAATTCAATGTCGCCGGCGAAAATCTGATCTTCTTTACCAAGAGCGCCGGGGATGATGGTGAAGGTATTGGAGATACCATCCTGTGCATCATTGAACGGCAGCTTAGCTACGGAAGACAGAGATGCGATTGCACCGTGAGTATCACGTCCGTGCATCGGGTTAGCACCGGGTGCGAAAGGCTGTCCTTTCTTACGTCCATCAGGGGTATTACCGGTAGCTTTACCATAGGTAACGTTAGAGGTAATGGTAAGGATGGAAGTGGTAGGAATACCATTTCTGTAGGTGTGGTGTCTTCTGATAGCGGTCATGAACTTGTGAACAACTTCCTGAGCGATGGAGTCAACACGGTCATCATCGTTACCATATTTGGGGAAGTCACCGGTGGTCTTGAAGTCAACGATTACGCCGTCTTCGTCACGGATCACTTCAACCTTAGCGTACTTGATAGCGGACAGGGAGTCAGCTACGATGGACAGACCTGCAACACCGGTTGCGAAGTAACGCTTAACGTCTCTGTCATGAAGAGCCATCTCTGCTCTCTCGTAGCAGTACTTGTCATGCATGTAGTGGATGATGTTCAGGGTGTTAACGTAAACGTCAGCCTGCCACTCGATCATGTCAACGAACTTATCCATAACATCATTGTACTCAAGAACGTCTCCTTCTACAGGACGGTATTTAGGTCCAACCTGCTTCTTGGTCACTTCGTCCACACCACCGTTCAAAGCGTACAGCAGACACTTAGCCAGGTTAGCACGGGCACCGAAGAACTGCATTTCCTTACCGATAACCATGGAAGATACGCAGCAGGCAATACCGTAGTCATCACCGTGGTCATGTCTCATCAGCTCGTCGTTCTCATACTGGATGGAAGAGGTCTGGATGGACATCTTAGCACAGTATCTCTTCCAAGCTTCAGGCAGTCTGGGAGACCACAGAACAGTCAGGTTGGGCTCGGGAGAAGGTCCTAAGTTGGTCAGGGTGTGCAGATAACGGAAGCTCATCTTGGTAACCAGAGGACGGCCGTCCACACCAACACCTGCTAAGGACTCAGTTACCCATACAGGGTCACCAGCGAAGATCTGGTTGTACTCGGGAGTACGAGCGAATTTGATCAGACGCAGCTTCATGATGAAGTGGTCAACAAATTCCTGGATCTGCTCTTCGGTAAAGGTACCGTTAGCAAGGTCTCTTTCAGCATAAATATCAAGGAAGGTAGAGGTACGTCCCAGGGACATAGCTGCACCGTTCTGCTCCTTAACTGCGCACAGATATCCGAAGTATACTGCCTGGATAGCTTCCTGTACGTTCTCAGCGGGTCTGGAAATATCACAGCCGTAAGAAGCAGCCATTTCTTTCATCATCTTCAGAGCAATGATCTGCTCAGAGATCTCTTCGCGCAGACGGATCACGTCATCGGTCATTACACGGCCGGTGGAATCCTTCTGAGCCTGCTTGTCCTCGATCAGTCTGTCAATACCGTACAGAGCCACACGTCTGTAGTCACCGATGATACGTCCACGTCCGTAAGCATCAGGAAGACCTGTGATGATGTGGGAAGAACGGCAAGCTCTCATCTCAGCGTTGTAAGCATCGAAACAACCTGCGTTGTGTGTCTTTCTGTGGGTAGAGAAAAATTCGCTGATCTCAGGATCAACTTCGTAGCCGTTGTCAGAGCAAGCTTTCTCTGCCATACGGATACCGCCGTAAGGCTGCAGGGAGCGCTTGAAAGGCTTGTCAGTCTGGAAACCAACGATGGTCTCTTTGCTCTTGTCTAAGTAACCGGGAGCATGGGAAGTAATGGTGGAAACAACCTTGGTATCCATATCAAGAACGCCGCCTGCTTCTCTCTCCTGCTTCTGCAGCTCAAGTACCTGTGCCCATAAGTCTTTGGTGTTCTGTGTAGCGTCAGCAAGGAAGGACTCGTCGCCATCATAAGGATGATAGTTCTTCTGGATAAAGTCACGAACGTTGACTTCTTTGTCCCATTTGCCACGTACAAAATCTGATTCAACTGGTCTCATTTGGAATAGCCTCCTGTAAATTTTGTAATATTGGAAAAAGTTTATAATACTTTCAAGTTCCTGATTTCATTATATGAAAAATAAGCCGGATAGTCAAGGCTGGGAGTGTACTTTTTTAAGTACAGTACGGGAAAAGATACAATTTAAGAGGTCGTTAATTTGTTTAAGAAGAACAGAACTTTTTCAGAAAGCTGCCTAAGCTACTGTGAGCCCAATGCTCGGAATAGAAGTTTAATAGAAAACAATAATTTTTGTAGTAATCCAAAATTATTTGTATTGAAAAATGAAATATTGTGGAATAAAATTTTAATAGACAAAACAATATCATTCTATGAAAACATTTGAACAGCATAAAAAGAGGTGAGGGGAATATGTGTGTGCGAAGAAGGTGTTTGATGTACAATTCTATGTCAAGATGCTTGAATGATGTTTTAGTTTATAAAATATTATACCCGATAAAATGCATTCATAGCAAGCACATAGGTTGTACGTAATTGTGGCGGACGTTCTATGTGCATTTTATATTGTATCGATGATGCTTTATGAGCTGAATAATGTCGTGGTATGTAAATACGATATATTTTGTGCGTTTTTTGCACGATAAAACGTATTCAATAAATGCACATATGTTGTGCGTGTGGACACGGATGGGTTATGTGCCACTTTTGTAATGTGAAATGTGAAATAAGTGAGGAAAAATTAATGAAAAATAAAGTGAAAAAAATATCTTTAATGTTATTGGCGTTATCTATTATAGTTGCTTTGGTCACACCTATAAATTTATATGCAAGTATGTATTCTATCTTGTTAAATACTGGTAGAAAATGGTATGATACACCTAAAACTGTATATTTTTCTTGTGATTTTAATACTGCAGAAAAGAATGCTGTAAGTGCGGCTATGTCGTCATGGAATAATGTAAAGTCATTTGACAATACATCTATGGTTACACTTGCTTTCACAGAACACTTTACAAATAATGTTATACATTATGGTATATCAGTTGAAGGATGGGTAGGTGCATGTTTCTATTATCCTGATAGTTCATACGGGCAGGAAGAAATAACAGGCGTAACAATCTGTCTGGATGATTCACGAAGTTGGTCTACAAATGGTGCATCTGGTACATTTGATATTCAATCAGTAGTTCTTCACGAACTAGGGCATGCTCTTGGGGTAGCACATTGCCATGAAGTTGGTGAAGCCTCTCCTTGCTGGAGCGCCACTTGTTTAACTAATGTAATGAATCCTACCACGGAAACTGGTTCTGGAGGAATAAATCGTACTTTAAAAGCATATGATACAGCTTCATATCAGATGATTTATCAGTAAGCAATTTTATTTTGAAAAGGAGACTTGAATATGAAAAAGATTAATGCTAAATTTAAAGTTGCAGCTATTATAGCATTTGTAGGAGTTATTGCACTGTTATCGTCTTATACTATTCCAGCAATATTTAACAATGATTCAAATTTTGCCGAAAAAGAGATACGGACTGTACAGGCATGTTGGCCTGCTTATACGTTCAATACAGCTGTAGAGGAAGCATCAACTATTATTCACGGAAAAGTAGTTGACGTAAGCGATACACTTGTTAATGTCATAGGAACTGCAGGTAATGGAAGTGTATTACGTGAATGTTATAAAGAGATAACGGTGGAAGTTATAGAAGGAATTAAAGGTGTTGATGAAGAAACGGCTTCGATTACATTCATACAATCAGGTGGCGAAACGGAGGATTATATTTATGTCGTAACAGGAATTGTTCCTGTAGAAATGGGAGAAGAGTATATATTTTTTATGAATAAAAAAGGTTCTTCCTTATCTCCTAGTACTTTGATTCCGATTGAAGATGGTATTGTACAGATTGCTGGGAGAATTGCTCCAACCATGAATACGCCACAGCAGACTTTAACGAAAAACTCTGAACAAAGTAGTCTGGAAGAATATGATTTGAAGCAATACATAACAGCAATTAGAGGTGTATTGGAATAATTTGGGTAATGGGTCACTCACTGAAATTTATGCAGTATTCAAATTTGGAGGTACAAGTAATGGTTGTTATTATTTATATTCTATATGCAGTTATCTTTGGAGTGTGTTTAATCAATGCCATTGCTTCAAAGTGGTGTTGGAGGACTTTTGAGAGCTGGAAGGCACATAAAGAGCCTTCAAAAATGTTTTTTGTGGTAAGGCGTATAGAAGGAATTATCGGATTGATAATTATTACGGCAATTGCATTGACACCGACGATTATAGCATATTTGAATAAATGAAAATACTAATCCCCCAGCTATGCTGGGGAGAATAGTGTAAGCAGAAGCAGAAATAATATCAACGCTCTGCAAATATAAGGATGTTGAGATGGTAGAAGGTGCAGTATGCCCAGATCATGTACACATATGCGTGAGTATTCCACCTAAGTTGAGTATTTCAAGTTTTATGGGATATTTAAAGGGTAAGAGTACATTGATGATATATGACAGGCATCCGGAACTGTAAAGCAAGTGGAGCAAAGCATTCTGGGCAAGAGGCTACAATGTCGCAACCAATGTCATTTAGATAAGCTTTAGGGTGCAAACTCGGATCAATTTTGTAAAAAAAATTAAAAAGGGCACCAAACAGAATTTTTCAGAATAACTTGCCATATCCGGGGAAAAGTATTATACTAAAGATGCATGATCAGTATGCGTCAAGAGGACAAGAGGAATAGATGGAATAGAAAGGAGAATACCTCATGAGTAAAGTTACCAAAGACATGACAATCGGTGAGATCCTGAGAGCAAACCCCGCAGTGGCACCTGTTTTGTTGCAAGCAGGCATGCATTGCCTTGGATGTCCTTCTGCACAGGCAGAGTCTCTGGAAGAAGCAGCTATGGTACACGGTATCGATATTGATGCTTTGATGGCAGCTATTGAGGCAGTATAAGTGATATAAGCCTATAAAAACGCCCCGGACAGGGACTTGGCTCTTGCGAGAGTCGGGTGATCTATCCGGGGTGTTTTATTTCATGTACAATGACTGTGGCGCGTGGTCGGAATGGCGGCTGTTTACTCAACGGTCGCACTGCACCCCAGCGATTGCAGTGCACTTTCGCGGATCAATGCTGCATAATGTTCCTCCAGAAAGGATTGACCGGTGGTCAGATTCTTACACAGGGATCCATATTCTGACAATACATTGCTGATTTTATTAAATTCTTCTGATGTCATCCTGCTCTGAGAAAGCACCAACAGGTATTTGCCGGTATGCTCCTCCTTGTAAAGGGAACTTTTGCCGTAGTATTTGGCTCCGGCTACCCGGGCTGCGGACATGACTGCCCGGATGGAGTCCATTCTGAAGATGCGGTCAGTGTGGACGGGAGCAGGTGCCTTTTCATCCTGGGCAATTTTCCGGTTGCTCTCAGAAGAGGACTTGTGGCTCTCTGAAAGCTTGCGGAACAGCTCCATGACATCGTCCGAGGATTCTAACTGTTCGTTTGCCACCTCATCATATTCTTCATCATTGTCATCACTTGCGGGGGCAAATCTGGAGAATCTGGTATCCAACTCCTCCGGGTCTTCCACTTTGGTGATGATGAGTACAATACATTCCGCGTTCAGCGGAATGGCTTCTATCATCAAGGGAATGTCTTCTGCTTCAAAGCCAAATTCGTAATTGGCCTGTTGCATCATATCGCGGAACAGGCTCTTGGCTTTCTCTGTGCCGTAAGCAAGTTCGCTGATCTTAAGCTGGCGGCTGGCCAGGTCTTCTCTGGTCAGTGTGCAGCGGATTTGATTATCATTTACTTTTTCTATTTTCATAAGCAACCTTTCCTTTCTAAAGCCTTACGGCTGCTGAGTGGTATGCAATAGCTTATCTTAACATTGGCTAAAAGTATATTATACTTTCGGGCGTATTAAGTCAAGAGGGGTTGTAAAGTTTAAAAATTTTTAATATTTATAAGTCTTGCCAAAGACCAATATCTGGGATATAATGCAAGCAGAGATGTTTCCGGTAAACAGCGCCGGAGGGAGGTTTATGATATTCTCCTGCTTGGCAGGTCAGTATATCACAGGAACGGATTGTTCCGTCTCGTCCTTAGAGGTTTGCTTTCGGGAATCGTGCTTCTATAGTTTCTGACGTACGCAGGAAGTGTAGACAGGTGAACCGTTATGCAGGTTTCAATATCAGAAGACTTGAATTTCTGATATATTATATGTCGGATTTTTACAATCTGACATGGAGATATAAGGATGTCTTACAAGTGTACGTGCTTGTGTCGATACTTTATTCCACACTTTATTTATTTTAACGTTTATAATTCATTTTAATCATTTGGGGAAAGTATATTTTTTGTTTTTTGCGCAGCTGAAGCATCTCTGCAAAGAGGATATGGTGAACGTCAGTTTAGAATGGCTTGGATTTAATATATTCACAGATACTTTTGGTCCACAAGCCTGAACGGGAGAACATATATGGGATGCCTCTCTTATGTGAAATCGTGTAAAACCGAAATTTTTTAAATTTGATGATGACGATAGCCTCAGAGTCTGTTATAATTATTAGGATAATCCGTTTTGACGGCGGGTATCTTTAGGATGCCTGCCGGGATATACCTGAAGTTTAGGTGTACAAACACCTTTTGAATGACAAGAGAAAAGGGCAGAGAAGATGAAGAGAAAGATAATACCTGTATTGGTCGCTGTGTTTTTGATTCTGGTGATCGGAGCCGTAACGGTGGGAAGTATGTTGTATGAGAAGTATTCATACTCCACGGAAAGAGCGGATTTGGATGAATATTTTGGAGTGACCGGTGATCAGTTGGCGATTGTGCTGCAGGATGATATGATAGAGGAGAGAGCGATCCTTAGAAATGGCATGTGCTATTTTGAATTGGATACGGTACATCGATATTTGAATGAAGGATTTTATGTGGACCACGAAGAGGGTCTGCTTCTATATACAACTGCTGTGGAGATCATCAGTGTACCTATGGGGGAGACTGTTGCAAGCAGTAAAGAAGCTGTTAATGAGGAACCCCGGACCAATGATCTGGGATATGTGGCAGTGTTTGAGGAAAATGATAAGATTTATGTGGCGGCTGATTATGTCAGAAGGTTTACCAATTATTCCGCGGAGATTTATGACCGCCATGTGCAAGTATATACACAGTGGGGAAGTAGAGAAATTGATACGTTGAAGAAGGATGCACAGGTGCGTCTGAAAGGTGGTATCAAGAGTCCGATCCTCTGTGATCTGACCGCAGGTACCACAGTAGAAATATTGGATAAAATGGAGACTTGGTGTAAAGTAAAGACACAAGATTCCATCATTGGTTACGTTGAGATTAAGATGCTTGCGTTGGCATCGCAGGGACAGACAGATACAATACAGGAGACACCGGTGACAGATTATGTGGAACCGGAGTATACTTCCATGGCCATGGAAGGGAAGGTGAGCCTGGGGTGGCATGCTATCGGTGGTGTGGGTGGCAACAGTACGCTTGACACTATGGTGGCAGGAGCAAATGGCATGAATGTGATCGCCCCCACATGGTTTAGTCTAAACGATGAGGAAGGGAATTTCAGAAGCTATGCTACCAAAGATTATGTGGATCGAGCTCATGCTAAGGGACTGAAGGTCTGGGGCGTGTGGGATGATTTTAACTATAATCTTGATACCGGTTCTTCTGTCAGTGTATTGGCTGTACTTTCTAAGACTTCCACCAGGCAGCGTCTTGTGGGGAATATGATAACCACGGCTCTTGCTTTAGGACTGGATGGTGTAAACCTTGATTTTGAGAAGATTACAGGAGACTCAGGACCTCATTATGCACAGTTTGTGAGGGAGCTTTCTGTGGAATGCAGGAAGAATGGTCTGACTTTGTCTATTGACAATTATGTGCCGTATGATTTTAGAGATTATTATCGCTTGGATGTTCAGGGGAAAGTGGCTGATTATGTGATCATCATGGGGTATGATGAGCACTGGCGCGGAAGTGGTAAGCCGGGAAGTGTGGCCAGTATCGGTTTTGTCAGCAATGGCATCGCCAAGGCGTTGGAAAATGTACCGGCGAACAAGCTGATGAATGCCCTTCCCTTTTATACGATTCTATGGAAGACAGATGGTACAAAGGTGACTGACGAGTACCTGACGCTGAACAATACGGCAGACTTTGTTGCCAGGTTGAAGCTGTCGCCCAGGTGGGATGATGCGACCTGTCAGAATTATGCGGAATGGACCAGTGGAACAGTGAAGTATCAATTATGGCTGGAGGATGAAGAGTCAATTGCAGCCAAGCTCAGTGTGATGTCAGCACAGAAGATTGCCGGTGTGGCAGTGTGGAGACTGGGATATGGTACTGAGAGTGTCTGGAATCTGATTCGTGGATATGTAAGTCAATAGTTATTTTTTGGGAGAAAGGTCTCATATACTATACAAAGTCCAGAGCCGGGAAAGTAAGTGTATGAGTAAATTTCAGGATAAACTGTTATCTATGGTCATGGGATGTCTGCTTGTGGTATCCATGTTGGTGTTGTCGAAAGAGGCGGCTGAATATGCCTCTTCCGGGGCAGTGCAGGTGGGGCAGCAGGAGCAGAAGCCCTGCGTGGTCATAGATGCAGGACATGGCGGAAGTGATCCGGGTAAAGTAGGCATCAACGGAGCTTTGGAAAAGGATATCAATCTGAATGTTGCCCTTTTAGTAAAGCAATTTCTGGAAGCCAATGACGTAGAGGTGGTTCTTACCAGAGAGACAGAGGAAGGTCTGTATGATGAGAATGCCTCCAATAAAAAGGTGCAGGATATGAAGCAACGTGTCAGTATCATTGAACAGACAGATCCTGCTTTGACTGTGAGTATTCACCAGAACAGTTATCCGGAGGAATATGTCCATGGTGCACAGGTGTTTTACTATGATACCAGTTTAGAGGGAAAGAAGCTGGCGGAGCTGGTTCAGGAGCGTCTGGTGGAAGATATTGATCCCCAGAATCACAGGCAGGTTAAGGCCAATGACAGTTATTATCTTCTGAAGAAGACTGCTACGCCCATAGTGATCGTTGAATGTGGTTTTTTGTCAAATTCTGAAGAGGCAGCTAAGCTATGTGATCCGCTGTATCAGGAGAAGCTTGCGTGGGCGATTCATCTTGGAATATTGCAATATCTCAATACGTTATGAGAAATAGAATGGAAAGTGGCATATTATAAAATGGAAACGAGAATCATAACCATAAAGGAAGAAAATATAGAGGAAGAAAGTAGTGAAGCATTGTTACAGGAAGCCGGTGAGATTCTGAGGAGAGGCAGCTTGGTGGCGTTTCCCACAGAGACAGTGTACGGATTGGGCGGAGATGCGCTGAATCCCGATTCCAGCCGCAAGATTTATGCGGCGAAGGGAAGGCCTTCCGACAATCCGCTGATCGTTCACATCTGTAAATGGGAGGATATTTACCAAATCGTGGAGAAGGTATCCGAGGAAGCCGAGAAGATCGCCGGAGCTTTCTGGCCGGGACCCCTTACCATGATCCTGCCCAAATCAAATCTGGTGCCTTATGAGACTACCGGCGGTCTTGACACTGTGGCAGTCCGGATGCCTTCTCACAAGGTGGCCCGGAAGCTGATTGCATATGCAGGTGGTTTCGTGGCGGCTCCAAGTGCCAACATCTCCGGTAAGCCCAGTCCCACCCAGGCCAAGTATGTGGCGGAGGATATGGCCGGAAGGATAGATATGATCATTGATGGTGGAGAAGTGGGAATCGGTCTGGAATCTACCATTATTGACTTAACAGTGTCTCCGCCTCAGATTTTGCGCCCGGGATTCATTACGCAGAAGATGCTGTCGGAAGTATTGGGAGAAGTGGACACAGATGTGACCATATTAAGAGCTGACAGTGGACAGTCTCCCAAGGCCCCTGGCATGAAGTATCGCCATTATGCGCCCAAGGGTGAATTGACCATTGTCAAAGGTCCCAGAGAGGCGGGTGTAGAGTATATCAACAGTGAGGCGAAGAAGGCACAACTGGCAGGTGAGAAGACCGGTGTCATCGGCACACAGGAGATGCTTGACAATTATCGTGCGCAGGTGGTGAAAAGTGTGGGCAGCCGGGAAGATGAACTGAGCATCGGTAAGCACCTATATACCATTCTGAGAGAGTTTGACGACGAGAATGTGACCAGAATTTATTCGGAGGCTTTTGACACCCAGGGATTTGGACAAGCGATCATGAATCGACTGTTGAAAGCAGCAGGACATAATGTGGTGGATCTTAATCTTGTATAAAATACAGGAATATGTTATGATATACTAAATGTTATCTGGAAGAAACAGGCAATCTAAGATGGAGGAGACAAAAATGATAGCAATTGGATGTGATCACGGTGGATTTGATCTGAAGGAAAAGGTAAAGGCACATTTGAATAAGCAGGGAATTGCTTGCAAAGATATGGGATGTTACAGCAAGGAATCCTGCGATTATCCTATTTTCGGAAGAGCGGCAGCAGAAGCTGTGGCGAATGGAGAGTGCGAGAAGGGAATTGTGATCTGTACCACAGGAATCGGTATCAGCATCACTGCCAATAAAGTGCCCGGTGTTCGCTGCGCTCTGTGCAGTGATACCTTATCTGCCAAGATGACAAGACTTCACAACAATGCCAATGTGCTGGCAATGGGTGCGGGGATTGTAGGAGAGAATCTGGCATTTGAAATAGTAGATACTTTTTTGGGCACTGCATTTTCCAATGAGGAAAGGCATCAGAGAAGAATTGATTTGATCGAGAAATAAAAGTACTTCAAGGAGGAAAGTAACATGGCTAAAGTAGTAGTAATGGATCACCCGTTGATTCAGCACAAGATCGGATTGATCAGAAAAAAAGAGACCGGCACCAAGGATTTCAGACAGGCCATCGGCGAGATCGCCATGCTGATCTGTTATGAAGCCACCAGAGATCTGAAACTGGAGGATGTGGAGATTGAGACCCCCATCTGCAAGACCATGGCTAAGGAACTGCGTGGTAAGAAGATGGCTATCGTGCCCATCTTGAGAGCAGGTTTGGGAATGGTAGACGGTGTATTACAGCTGATCCCAGCTGCGAAGGTAGGGCATATTGGCCTGTATCGTGATCCTGAGACTTTGAATCCTGTGGAGTATTATTGTAAGCTGCCTTCAGACTGTGCAGAGCGTGAAGTGTTTGTGGTAGATCCCATGCTGGCAACCGGCGGTTCTTCGGTGGCTGCGATCCAGATGTTAAAGGACAAGGGTTGTAAGAATATTCACTTCATGTGCATTATTGCTGCTCCGGAAGGTGTGGCCAAGATGAAGGAGTGCCACCCGGATGTGGACATGTACATCGGTGCGCTGGATGAGAAACTCAATGACCATGGTTATATTGTTCCCGGTCTGGGCGATGCAGGAGACCGTATTTTCGGAACCAAGTAGGAGCAGCGTATGGGCGGGAAGAGAGAAGATTATATCAGTTGGGATGAATATTTTATGGGGGTGGCAGCCTTGGCCGGCATGCGGTCAAAGGACCCCAATACCCAGGTGGGTGCCTGTATTGTCAGCGATGACAACAAGATTCTTTCCATGGGTTACAACGGATTTCCCTGTGGATGCTCGGATGAGGAATTCCCATGGGAGAGAGAGGGTGACATGCTTGAGACCAAGTATGCTTTTGTGACCCACAGTGAGCTGAATGCCATTTTGAATTATAGGGGAGGTTCTTTAGAAGGAACCAAGCTTTACGTTTCACTGTTCCCCTGTAATGAGTGCGCCAAAGCGATCATTCAGGCAGGAATCAAGACAGTGGTATATAAAAGTGACAAGTATAAGGGCACTCCGGCTAATGTGGCATCCAAGCGGATGTTTGACGCGGCTGGGGTAGAATACATAAAGTATAGTCGCTCAGGCAGAAATATTACGTTGGAAGTGTAGGCTATTGCATGGATCGAATCGCATTGAAAAAGATAAGAAGAATCGTGGCCATGATTGTTCTGGTGTCTGTGACGGCAGGTGCTTTCCCTATGGTTTCTTATGCTTCTACTACCCAGCAGAAGATTGATAAGACTGAGAAGGAAAAGAATGAACTGGAAGGGAAACTGGATGATAAGCAGGAGGAGCTGGAAGATCTTAAGGGTGAACATAGCAGTCTGAAAGGTCAATTGAGCAACTTAAACAGCGAGCTTACGCAGGTCAGTAATAATCTGGCCAGTCTGGAGAATCAGATTGCTGTGAAAGAGCAGGAAATCGTGGACACCCAGGCAGCGTTAAAGGAAGCCAGGCAGACCGAAGCGCAGCAGTATGCCAGCATGAAGACCAGAA
>JAZQGM010000034.1:0-32233 GCA_045540075.1 Acetatifactor sp.
AATGACAACATGTCTGAGCGCGCAGACATGTTGTCATTTTGTGCTCTAACACTTCCATTTTTGTGAATCCGGAACCCTAAGTAACTCTAACGGTTTTACAGATGTCAAATCTCCTAGCGCTTACCGCCCCCTGAAATCCCCCTGCCGAAGGCGTGTCAGTCCTGCCCTGGCGGCTCCCCTTGTGGTAGCATACTAGCGTTTTGCTCTGTCGTAGGGTTCGCCCAGGGCTCTTGGGGGCGCGCTGTGGGTTGAGAAGAATATTAGGAGGATTAGGGTTAATGCATATGGTAAGATCATGATCAGATCGGAGTAGCTGCCGGGGAGACCGGCGCGTTGTATCAGCTGATATCCAAAGGATCTGGCAAAGCCAAAGATCATACATGCTGCCAGGGTTGGGATGATTTTCCAGCCACCAAAGATTAGCGCGGCGATGGACAGGTATCCATAGCCCATGTAGATTCCGGGGGAAAAATTTGCAGATATGGAGTAAGCAAAGCTTATTCCTGCCAGGCCGGATAAGGCACCGGATACCATGACTGCCAGAAATCTTACTCTGGCTACGTTAATTCCGGCGGCATCTACTGCCTGTGGGTTGTCACCGCAGGCTCTTAGGTGCAGTCCGTATTTGGTTTTGTAAAGTATATACCATGCGATCACCGCTATCACTGCAATCAACAGCAAAAAGGGATATACGTTGGTAAAAACAGCTCCCAGTACCGGTATCCGTGAAAGTATCGGCACTGTCCATCTGGGAGACACGCCCAGTACAAAACGGTCAGAGACAGTTCCAAAGACCAGGCGGTTTATGAGTTTTGTCAGGAAGGTGGTAAGGGCTGTGGCAAGGATGTTGATCACTACGCCGCTGATTACCTGATTGGCCTGAAATCTGATGCAAAGTAGTGCATGGAGCATGGAATAAAGCATGCCGCCGATGATGGCCATAAACAGGGCTGCATAATAGGGGATCTGGGAATTCGGGGAAAACAAATTTTTTAGTAGCACTGCTGCAAGAGCCCCCACAAAGGCACCTGTTCCCTGAAGGCCTTCCAGTGCCAGGTTGGTAATTCCACTTCGTTCGGAGTAGATTCCGCCAATGGCCATCACAAAAAGGGGCAAGGCAAAGGATAGGCCTTCGGTTATCACCTTGTCAATCATTTAGGGATCCTCCTCACTTTATATTTGATATACTCACCACAAGCACTGAACAAGAGGATACATGCGATGATCAGAGACGCTATCTCAGCATCCAGGCCGGCCTTGGAGCTCATATAGGTACTTCCTTTACTGATCACTGTGATCAAAAAGGAGGAACAAAGGATACCAACCGGATTAGCATTTCCCAAAAGGGATACTGCCACCGCATCAAATCCCAGGCCCGCCAATACTCCGGGCTGGATAGATGCAAAATAACCCAGGTAGTATGTAGCTCCTGCTACACCTGCCAATGCTCCTGAGATCATCATGGCCAGAATCATATTTTTGCCCACAGCAATACCGGCATACCGGGAAGCCTTGGGGTTAAGTCCCACTGCCTTAAGGGCATAACCAAAAGTGGTCCTACGAAACACAAACCAAAGGATCCATGCTACAACAAACGCCACCAGAATCCCCAGCGGAATATCACACTTCCATCCACCAATCGCTACATTTTTAAGTGTCAGCCTAGCCGCCTCACTGACCGGGTTAGACTGCCTGGACACGGGATTTAGGAATCTGGTATAGATCAAAAAGGAGACCACATACTCCAAGATATAATTGATCATGATCGAAGATACTACTTCATTGATGTGAAATTGATATTTCAACCATCCAATAAGGCCGCCTGCCAGTCCTCCCACCAAAAATGCCACCAGGACTACCAGGGGTTTTGCAATCGCTCCGGAGAAAGAACCATATCCTACCGTGGCTGATGCTGCCAATCCCGCCGCAAGCATCTGACCGGACACACCGATATTAAACAAGCCGGCTTTTAATGCCACAGCCACAGCCAGTGCTGCAAAAATCATAGGTGTCCAGTAATCCATAAAACTCAAAAAATCTGTGAGCATACTTCTGCCCCCTGCATACTTGGCTTTCCTTGCAAGCCCTGACCCCTGCAATAAATTCCAGTATGCTGCAAAGGGGTTCTTACCAAGAAGTGCAATGATAACCGCCCCCGCAATCAGACTTAAGAGAATGGCCAAGACAGGAATGATCACTTTTTCATATTTCTCATTTCCCAGCACTTTTACCAAGATTTTCACTGTATTTTCACTCCCATCATAAACTCTCCTACTTCCTTTACCGAAAGTGCACCGGCATCTGCTATCCTTTGCAGTTCTCCGTTATAAATCACTGCAATGGTATCTGCCAGATTCATAATTTCCTCAAGTTCTAAAGAAATTAACAAGATGGCCTTCCCTTTGTCTCTTTCCTGAAGAATCTGCCTATGAATCCTTTCAATAGCACCAATATCCAGACCCCGGGTAGGCTGTACAAAAATCACCAGGCAGTGGTTCTGCTCCAGTTCCCTCGCAATAATTGCTTTCTGTTGATTCCCGCCGCTCATGGAACGAACCACTGTCCTGATTCCCCTGTTGCTTCGAATATCATAATTTTGAATTAACATTTCACCAAAGGTCTCTATCTTCTCATGATCAATGATTCCGCCCTTTGCAAAAGGCTCTCTATCAAACTTTCTGAGTACCAGATTGTCCGAAAGTGTAGAATCCAGAATCAGTCCATATATCTGCCGATCCTCCGGAATATAAGAGATCCCTTCTGTCACCCGTTTACGAATGGGATACGACGTGATATCTTTCCCATTCAATAAAATCTTGCCTGCCGATAAGGGCAAGATTCCGGCGATGGCGTCTGCAAGCTCTACCTGACCATTTCCCGCCACGCCGGCAATGGCCAGAATCTCTCCTTCCCGAATGGAGAAGGACACATTCTTTACCACTTCAAACTTATTTTTATCCTGAACCGTCAGATTTTGAACAGATAATACTTCTTTCCCGAACCGTGGGGGCTGCTTGTCCGGCTTAAGAGATACATGACGCCCCACCATTTTACCTGCCATTTCTCTGGCTGAGACTTTGGATACGTCCAGCACATCCACCAACTTGCCCTTGCACAAAATGGCACAACGGTCTGCCACCTTCTTAATCTCCTCCAGCTTGTGGGTGATTAGAATAATCGTCTTGCCGGCCGCTTTCAGTCCTTTGATGATCTCTAGCAAAAAAGCAATCTCCTGGGGCGTCAAAATGGCTGTTGGCTCATCAAATATCAACACTTCTGCCTCACGATACAGCATTTTCAGTATTTCCACCCTCTGCTGAACTGATACATTCACTTCTTCAATTCTTTTTGTGGGATCCACCTGAAGTCCATACCGCTTTGACAATTCATCAATTTGCTGATTGGCTGTTTTGATATCTACATATGGCAATATGCCCAGAAACTTCTTCTGAGGTTCCACTCCCATAATAATATTCTCTGCAATGGTGTCATCTGCCACCAACTTGAAATGCTGATGCACCATACCGATATGGAGCTTAGATGCGTAGCTGGGAGAAAGGATCACTTCCTTCTTCCCTCTGACATAGATTTCCCCCGCATCAGGTTCATACATACCGAAAAGCATACTCATCAGCGTGGATTTTCCGGCACCATTCTCTCCCAAAAGCGCATAGATTTCCCCTTTTTTAATCTGTATCGTCACATTATCAACGGCCACGATACCCGAAAATCTTTTGGTGATGTTCTTCATTTCAATTATATAATCTGACATCTAATCCTCCGGGATTGCCGTTGCCGGAACCACTTCGCCATTCTTCACTTTCGCAAATGCCTCATCCATCTTTGCAATGGTATCTTCTGAAAGCTGATGTCTGCCCCTCGCCTTCACATAACCGGTGGAATCTGTATCTGCCCCCAGAAGCGCATTCTCACTCTGAAAAGTACCATTTTTGATCTTATGCAGCTGCGCCTCCACATTCTTGTCCATAATCTTCAGACTGGAAGTCAATATAATATTACTGCTGCCACTCACTCCATCGTCAAACTGATCCACATCACCACCGATACAAAATACATTCCCGGCTTCTTTTGCTGCTGTAAACACGCCGTTTCCGGACGCTCCTGCCACCACAAATATCACATCACATCCCTGATCGATGAGAGCCTGTCCCAACACCTTGCCGGTTGCTTCGTCAGAAAAACTTCCCACATAATTGCCTCCCACAGGAGTGCCGGTGGAATCTATCCCTGCATAGGAAGGCAATTCCACAATTTCAGCGCTTGTCCCATACTGCTCATTGGCATAGGCTACGCCGGACATAAAACCATATTGATAGTTCACGTTAGATGGATAAGCCACCCCATTCACCACTGCCACCTTACCGGACTTGCTCTCAAGCGCCGCTGCTACCCCCACACAGAAACCACTTTCCTGCTCCTTGAACAACATGGCATAAATATTGTCAACCACCACCTCATTGCCTGAAGCATCCACAGGGTAAGAATCCACCAAAATAAAAGAAACCTCCGGATTTTCCTCTGCCAGCTCTGCTATTCCTGCAAACTGAAAACCACAACACACGATCACATCATAATCCGCCACAATATCTGCCACAGCCTGTACAGCCGATGCCACATCACCGCTTGGCTCTTTCACCGGTGTAATGGAGCTTTCCGGATTGTCCGCAATAAAAGCCAGAATTCCATCATAGATATTCTTGTTAAATCCATTATCATCCACACCGGAAGGGCTGCTGACTATGGCAATCTTCATCCCGTCCATGTGAATTTGCTGACCATTTCCTTCCTCTCCATTTTCATCCTGTCCACTTGCAGCACTGCCTCCCCCACTGCCACTTTCTGCCCTGCTACTCTCTACATTGCCATTTTCCGGTTTTCCACATCCCACACTTATTGCTGCCAAAATCACACACAGCAATACTACCACAATATTTTTACAATCTCTTTTCATAAATTCTCCCATATATTTCCTATAGACACATGACTGAAAAAGCCGCATATGCACCCACTAAGGGCATACACGACTTTCCTACCGGCCAACTATGAAGCATTGACCATTCTCAGATCCAGATACTGCTGCAAAGCCTCTCTTGCTTCTTCTGCACTCAAACCTGCTTCTACAATGAGATCATTCACTGTCCCCAGATCCTTTACTCTCTTCTCCTCATACAGAGCTTCCAGCTCCTTCTTCTCGGATTCAATCCTTGTAAGCAGTGCAGAGATCAGCTCCTGCTTTAAAGCAATTCTTTCTTCCACAGTTTTCTTAGGTCCTCTTGCCATATATACCTCCTACTTACGCGGCTAAAACTGCCGCAGATTGGTTACTAACAGTATATGGACAAGATTGGGAAAATATACCTTGAAAATTATTTTATTGATTAAAACACACCTTACTTCATCAGCTCGTCGGTGAGCCGGATGATTTCGGGAGCAATTTTTTCACGTTCTCTTTTAAGCACACGGTTATATATGGGATATGCAAGGCATATCAGCACAAGACCGACAATACCAATAAGAATACCGATCACAAATGCAATCTCTTTATATGCACCTAGCATTTCTGCAAGTTCTGTCATAGCGAAGCTCATACCAATTCCTAAAAGTAATGCACCAACAATACCAATGGCAAGAGAACAAATCATAGCCTTGTCAGTCACACTTTTATCGAGACGGCGTAATTGTTCCATCTTGTTTTCACATTCTTCCGATGCTGTATATTTCTTGCGGATAGCTTTGATTTCCTCCTGCTCTTTAGCAGAATATGTGTATTTAAATGCTTCTTCCTTTTCCATCCTTCTTACTCCTCTGTATCTTTCAATAGTTTCAATTTTTTGCCACTTTGCACGATCATATAAATTGCCATCACGATAATAAACACCGATACCGCACTGCCGGTACAACCGAGTAAAATTCTCCGCCCTGTCAAATCCATAGTACCGTCGTTAAATGTGGTCAGCATCGTAGATTCCAAGGTCAGTATAGACACACTTGCAGCTGCAAGGCTGATTGCCTTGCCTGCCGAAAGCACGGGACTATTATACCTACGGTATTTCACCGCATTGATGATAGCAAAGGTGAATGTCATAAATGTATATGCCGCAAGGGTGATGGTCATAATCTCATGATGCTCAAATGTCCTGTTCCAGTAGACCATAAAGAATATGATCAACGTAAGTGTAAGGTTAAGCGCAAGGAATACCCAACCACAGGTGCGGTATCGAACCAGCTCCATCTTCATCTTCTCTCCGGGTTTATACTTGGTGGTATGCCGAACTAAATAAAACCGCATCAGGCCTAAGCACAGATAATATCCGGCCAACGAATAAAACCAAAAGGTAGAATGAATAAAGCCAAGACCCAACTGCATCACAGCATAGGCCACATTCCACAACAGAGAACCATACATAGTAATATTCGTTCTTAAATGAGTATCCTCCAGCCATCTGCGCACATACTTATTTTCGTTCTTGACCGACCTACAAAAGCAAATTAGATAGGGAAGCTTAAAGCACCATAATGTCAAGGTGTATGCCGCCAGCACATAGGAAATTATGGCAGGCACGGATTCCGTTCCTAAATAAACCATCGAAGATACAAGGAAAACCGTTGCTATGGGAATTAGGATAATCATAATGGCGATGTGAGGAAACAAGAGTGCCTTTCCAATCTTCTTCCAATTCATATCATACCCTCCGTATTTTCACAGTGAAGGTCGTACCTTTTCCCACTGCGCTTTCCACGCCGATCTCACCCTGCATAATATCAACTACCCGTTTTACAAGAGCAAGTCCGAGACCGTTTCCTTGTGTTGCGCGGGAGGTATCGCCCTGATAGAATTTCTCAAAAATATGTGTGCCGACTTCCGGTGTCATGCCACAGCCTGTGTCCTGTACCTTAACGATAGCGTGATGCTCTGTCGTGGTGAGAGATACACTGACCGTGCCACCTTCCCCGGTAAACTTGAAAGCATTGGAAAAAAGGTTGTTCCACACAAGTGACAGAAGTTCTGCATCCGCTTCCACCTTAACCTCCTCTGCAATATCTGTGTCGATTTCAATATCTGCTTTTTCCCATACATTCTCAAATTGCAAAAGACATTCACATAACTGCTCGCCCAGATCAAACACTGTGGTCTGCGGAAATATCTGCTGATTTTCAAGACGGTTGAGCTTTAGGATATTGGTCATCATATCCGCCATACGACGAGAAGCATCAGTAACGCCTTTAGCATATTCAATGCGTTTTTCATCAGACAGTTTTGCTGCCTGCAAAAGCGTGCCGTAATTCTGCATTACTGCAAGGGGGGTTTTCATTTCGTGGGAAACATTAGATACAAAATCGGTGCGCAATGTTTCAATACCGGCCAGCTCCTGAGCCATAGAATTCACTGCCGTTGCAATCTGCTCGAAACCTTCAGTGTTTGCTCCCTGCATAGGCTTGATACGAACAGAAAAATCTCCCTGCATTATCTTTTCGGTAGCATCCGTTATCTTTTTTACCGGACGGTCAACGGTTATCTTGCGGCGAATAAGATCTATCGTTGAAAAAATAAGAGTAATCAGCAAAACATTTGCAAATGTTATCTTGGCTGCCGCTGCAATATTATTCGGGGTAAATTCAATTCCCATCGTATCGGCAAAAGTCTGTAAAAATAACATCATACAGCAGGATACAGCAAAACCAATGGTCAGAAAGAAGACGAGGAAATTGTTAATCGTTTTCAGCACCTTCCGAAAAGTCAATTTCTTCATTTCATCACCGCCTTATAACCAAGTCCGTGAACCGTCTTGATCTCAAAATCTTCACAGTCAGCCAGCTTGGAACGGAGCTTAGTCATATATACATCCACAGCTCTCGGTGCGGTTTCGGTATCCGCATCCCAAAATTCATCCATAAGCTGTGTTCTTGTAAAAGTCTTTTTGGGATATGACAGCAGTTTATACAGGATGCTGAACTCACGATTGGTAAGCGATATTTCCTCATCACCGAAATATGCGGCATGCTCATCTGCATCCATAACAAAACTGCCGATCTCAAGCTTACGGGAAGATGCAATCTTGGCACTGCGAAGAAGTGCGCCGATTCGCAAAAACAACTCGTCAAGATCGATGGGTTTTACCATATAATCGTCTACACCGATACGGAAGCCTCTCTGCTTGGAGCCAATATCATCACGGGCGGTCATAAACAGAATGGGAATATCCTCATTCAGTTCCCTAACATTACGAGCAAACTCAAAACCGTCCACACCGGGCATCATAATATCGGATATGATGAGATCATACATACCTTCATAGAGGGCATCGTATGCATCATTTGCATTTAAACATCCTGTTGCATCATATCCGCTGTGGTTGAGAAAAGAGCATACCGTTCTGTTCAGTTCCTTATCATCTTCAACAACTAATATCTTAAACATCGTATTACCCTCCTGTACCTAACTACACTCTATTATACATTATAACACCCAAATGTTAAAGTTTTGTTTACATATTGTGTTTTTCTTCAAAAGGTGTAATGAGAACGGCGAGTATGTAGCGGAATGGGATATAATTTATAGCCATTGTTGCTCAATTTTTGCCCTTCATAATATTATCGCTGAGTGCGATGATTTTGTCTGCATATTTCTTACGGCGTGCGCCGAGAATGCCTTTATAAATCGGGTAGTTGATAATTGCCATAAACATACCCACGATACCAATGATAATGCCAGGCATCATCGGATCTGCTATACCAATCGTTTCGCTGATATCAGTCATCACAAGACTCATTCCTGAACCCATAATGATGGCTGAAATCGAACCGAAGATATAAGCGAATGTATTCGCAGGACGCTTTACCTTTTTATCAAGCTCTTTCAGTTCGTCGAGACCATTTTGTCCCTTTTCAGTGTACTGTGTACGGATCTTCTGCACGAGAAATTCCTGATCATTTTTATTCATAACCATACCTCTTTCTTCATTTTACAATTCTTTCTGTCCTCCCAGCAGACGATTATTTATCGCCGCCGAGTCTTTTCTTTGCGTCCTCCACGGTTTCGCCTTCTTTAGCGAACAGCTTTTCAACACATTTGTCGGTTACCTTGCCGAAACCTTCAACAACACCGGCTTCAATTTTCTTGTAGCCTTCTACCACACCATCTTCAATTTTCTTATAACCTTTTACTACGCCCTCAGCGATCTTTTCATTTGCTTCTACGAATTTAGACATTTTAATATCTCCTTTTCTTGATTTTGTGACCTCATTATAATCTACGGTTGTTTGCAAAATTTTTGAGAAATGTTTAAGTTTTATTAAAAAGAAAAAAACGGCAGCAAAGATTTCTCCTTACCACCGTACATATTACACATAAATCATTCGTTATTCACGATTTCTATATGAGCAAGTGACTATGTATAATTTACTCCTTTCCAGCTCAATTACTTCAAAATTTTGATATGCATTTTACAATATATTAAATTTCTCTGATATCATACGGTGTAGTCTGATACACATAGTAATTAAGCCAATTACTATACAAATTATTACTATGTGACCTCCACTGCAATAAGGGCTTCTCCATCGGGTCGTCCCCCGGATAATAATTATAAGGCACCTGAATGGGCAATCCCTTATTCAAGTCTCTATAATACTCATTATTCAAAGTATATCTGTCATACTCCGGATGTCCGTTGATAAAAATCTTCTTTCCATTCTCTGCAATGGCAAGGAATACCCCAGCCACCGGGGATTCCGCCAGCACAGTCAGATCCTTGCAGGCATGTATGGATTCCGCCGGAGTCTCCGTATGACGGCTGTGAGGCGCTAAGAAGATGTCGTCAAAGCCTCTTACCAGGGGAATCTTGCGGTTTGCCACCTTGTGCTCATATACTCCAAACAATTTCTGGGGCAGCTGTCTCTTATTAATCCCATAATAGTGGTACAAGCCTGCCTGAGCAGCCCAGCAGATATGCAGTGTGGATGTCACATGTGTCTCTGCCCAATCCAGTATCTCACAGGTCTCCTCCCAGTAATCCACCTCTTCAAAGCTGATATCTTCTACCGGTGCACCTGTAATGATCATACCATCAAATTTCTGATCATGGATCTCATCAATGGTGGTATAAAATTTATTCAGATGACTGGCCGAAGTGTTCTGTGACACATGGCTCTTCACATTCATAAAAGTCACATCCACCTGCAGCGGTGTATTAGAAAGAGCACGTAAAAGCTGTAATTCTGTATCCTGCTTAATGGGCATGTTATTCAGAATCAATACCTGAAGGGGACGGATATCCTGGTGCAGCGCACGGTATTCGTCCATCACAAATATATTTTCATTTTCCAGTATTTCTCTTGCAGGCAGATCACTCTGTGTCTTAATCGGCATATGTTAACTCCTCAAACTTTCTCTATTCTTATGTACCCGCCACCAGTGCCACTCGGCTGTGGTTTTGCGGTTTCTTCCTTTACACTCCCAGATATTCCCTACGGAACTGTTCTTCCGTGATAATAGGAATGTTCAGTTCCTTGGCCTTCTTATTCTTGGAGGACGTAGAAGCAATATCATTATTGATCAGACAATCCGTCTTGGAGGTCACGCTTCCGGTGACCTTACCGCCCTTTTGTTCAATGATGCCCTTCAACTCACCTCGGCTGGCATAATATTCCAGACTTCCTGTAATCACAAACACTTTACCGGTCAGTGTCTGCGCCGAAGCATCAATCTGTGGTACTTCAATATCCAATTCCTGCCACAAATGCTCCATTCGAGCCAGATTATCTTCCCGATGCATATAATCCACAAACGCAGTGGCGATCACTTCCCCCACACCCTCGATGGCACTCAATTCTTCCACATCAGCACACTTCATTTTGTCAAAATCATAATCAAAATGCTTACACAACATCTTGGCATTGGCCACACCGATATTGGCAATTCCCAGCGCATAAATCACTCTTGGTAGTGTAGTCTTCCTGGATGCATCGATGCTCTGTATCAAATTCCCATATGACTTCTCACCAAATCCCTCCATCTGAATGATCTCCTCCCGAAAACGATCCAGATGATATAAATCAGAATACTCCTGAATAAAGCCTCTGTCAATGAATTTTTCAAGTGTGGCCTCACTTAAGCCCTCGATATTCATGGCATCACGGCTTACAAACAACGTAAATGCCTTAATCTTCTTGGCGGCACAATCCTCATTGGTACAATACAATGACTGTACTTCATTGACCTGTCTGATCTGGGTGGCACCACCGCAGACAGGGCAGACTGCCGGAATCTCAAGGGTATCACTTCCGGTCAGATTCTCTGCAATCTGGGGAATGATCATATTGGCCTTATATACCGTGATCCGGTCACCGATTCCAAGCTTCAGCCCTCTGACAATACTGATATTGTGCACAGAAGCACGGCTTACCGTAGTACCTTCCAGCTCCACCGGTTCAAAGATTGCCACCGGATTGATCAGACCGGTCCTGCTGGCGCTCCATTCCATTTCTACAAGCCTGGTCTCTCTCAGCTCATCAGCCCATTTAAAGGCCATAGAATGTCTGGGAAATTTGGCTGTGCGGCCCAAAGACTCTCCATAAGCGATATCCTCGTAGGTGAGCACCAGCCCGTCAGAAGGAATGTCATAGGTTTCAATCCTACGTTCAAATTCTGCAATCCCCTGCAAAATCGTATCCGGATTCACCTTTAAGTAGTCCACCACCTCAAATCCCTGGTCCTTTAAGAACAAAAACTGCTTCTCCCTGGAATTCTCAAAGTCCACGCCCTGGGCACTTACCAGATTGAAGGCATACAGCTTCACATTTCTCTGGGCCGTAATCTCATTATTCAACTGCCTTACAGAACCGCTGCAGAGATTCCGGGGATTCTTATACTTGGCGTCCACATCCTCAATCTTAGCATTGATCTTCTCAAAATCGCTGTAGCTGATCACCGCTTCTCCACGAAGCACCATTTCTCCTTTAAAAGGAATCGTAAGCGGCAGATTCTTAAAAGTCTTGGCATTGTTGGTGATCACTTCTCCGATTTCACCGTTACCTCTGGTGACAGCCTTTACAAGCTGCCCCTGCTGATAAGTCAACACTACCGTCAGACCATCCAGCTTCCAGCTAAGGATTGCTTCCTGTCCCTGCAGCCAGGTGCGAAGTTCTTCTCTGTCTTTGGTCTTGCCCAGAGAAAGCATGGGTGTTTCATGGCGCTCCTTAGGAAGCTCCTCCACCGCCTCATATCCCACACTCACCGTAGGGCTATTTGACAAAATCATACCTGTCTCAGCTTCCAAGCCTTCAAGTTCCTCATACAATCTGTCATACTCCAGATTGCTCATGATCTCCCGGTCCTCGGCATAGTATGCCTTGGCAGCTGCATTCAATGTCTCTACCAAATATTTCATTCTCTCGGTTTTCGTTCCATTCATCTAAAACGCCCTACACTTTCATACAATACCTGCATTTCCCTATCCGTCAATTCCCGATACTTCCCATAAGGAATCTTATCCAGCGTAATATTCATGACCCTGACTCTCTTAAGCTTCTTTACTTCATATCCCAAAGCTTCACACATTCTCCTGATCTGACGGTTCAGCCCCTGAGTCAGAATAATCCGAAAAGTAAACTTACCCACCATATCTGCCTGACAGGGTCTGGTCGTCTGCTCCAATTCTTTCAGATACACTCCTGCTTCCATTGCTTTCAGAAATTCTTCCGTGATCTCTTTATCCACTTTCACAATATATTCTTTCTCATGGCGATTTGCGCCGCGCATCATGGCATCGATAAGCTGCCCGTCATTGGTCAAAAGAATCAGCCCCTCAGAATCCTTGTCCAGACGTCCGGCATAAGTCACTCTCACCGGATATCGGATCATATCAGTGATGATCTTCTCCGCATGCCGGTCTCTCTCCGTACAGGTCACTCCTACCGGCTTATAATAAGCCAGCACCACTGTCTTCGGCTTCCCACCGATCCTTTTACCGTTCACAGCCACTTCATCTGCATCAGACACTTTACATCCGGCCACAGCTATCTTGCCATTTACTGTGACCCTGCACTGTTCGATGAGCCGGTCCGCCTCCCTGCGGGAGCAGACGCCGTGATCTGCCAGATATTTATTGAGTCTCGTCTGTTCCATACATTCCACCCAAAGGCTCCATCTCGCCGATTTTCCTTACAGCCGGCACTCCTTTATTCCCCGGGAGCGCCTCTTTGGCAAGCTTGTCTGCCATTTCATTATAATATACATTGGTATGAGCAGTAACCTTGGTAAAAATGATCTCTATACCTGTCGCCCATTTTCTCATGGCCTGAGCATATTTCTGCGTCAACTCAGTCTTACTCTTCCATGCTCCGGTGACCCATTTCTCGATTCCTTCATAATCGTACCGGATCTCGATTCCCCGAAACCCATTGACCATGGCGAAACGCACCGCAAACATAGCTCCCAGCATCTCTCCCGTCACATTGCGAAGTGCCGCAGAGTCCGGATTGTCACCGTTGCCATTCTCTGTATATACTCTCCCATCCGGCAGGATAAATACACACCCAAAGGCATAATGTCTGATGGAATGATCATAACTGCCATCCACATATGCAATGATCTGATCGGATGCCTTCGGGCGGATAGTGTTCATCTCTTTTATGCTAATTGACATGTCATCTTGTCCTTTTCTTTACAGATACAACCAGTATACCTCTTTCCTAACGTAACGTCAACTACAATTTTATAGTATAAAAAACAAGAAAACCTCCGCCTTCAACGTTTGTTTTCTTGCTTTTCATCACACTATTTTACCTACTGTGAACAATGTCCTTTGCAACGTGCACAATTACCGTTGCAAGAACTGCCCCTTTCTTCTGTACCTAAACCACTGCATGCCCCTTCCACATGCGCTTTGCTTCCACCTGCACACTGACCTGCTGCCGGACAGCCGATGCACTTAATTCCCTTTTTTTTCGCCTTCACAACATAAAGAATGGCAGCGCCGACGATCACAATCAGAATCCCTCCCACGATTAAATCCGCCATGCCGTTCACTCCTCTCATATTTCTTCTAAATGCAAGACTGCTGCCTCATTCATGAGACAGCTTCGTCTTTATGATTTATGCAGTCAATTTATATTCCGACTTAAATTTCTTATTCGTTCTATTGATCAAAGCCACAACCACTGCCACCATAGCAGCCGCTGCGATCAATCCGGGGATAAAGCCGGTTCCCAAACTTCCGGTAGTGATCAGCGTACCAATCTGATATACCAGATATGCTACAGTATAACCGGTTCCAAGCTGCAATGCAATACCACCCCAAAGCCATTTCTTATCCTGCATCTCAGAATTCATGGCACCGATAGCTGCAAAACAGGGCGGTGTAAACAGATTGAACATCAGATATGCCAGGGCTGCCACTTTAGTCAGACCCATGATCGCCGCCACTTCTCCTGCTCCACCAATAAGCGCCAGCTCTTCCGTATCAATAAAGCTGGTCACACCATATACAACTGCCAAAGTACCAACAACGTTCTCTTTTGCAATAAAACCTGTGATCGCTGCTGCCGCCAGCTGCCATACACCGAATCCCACCGGAATCAGAAAAAGGGCAAAGGGTGATGCGATTGTAGCCAGAATGGAAGTACTCTCCATACCTTCTTCCACCACCTGCAGTTTCCAGTTAAAGGTCTGCATGATCTGTACCACTGCATTACATACCAGAATAATAGTACCCGCCTTTACTATATACGCTTTTCCGCGCGATAACATTGACAGTGCAGCTCTCTTTAAGCTAGGCAACTTATACTCCGGAAGCTCAATGATAAAGAAAGACTTTCTATATTTGTGTCCAGTAATCTTATTGACTAACAAAGCTCCCAGGAAGATCAAAAGAATACCCACAAAGTACATCAAAGTCCCAACCCAGGAAGCATCCGCAAAGAATACCCCTGCAAACAATGCGATCACAGGAAGCTTTGCACCACAAGGCATAAAAGGAGTCAGCATCGCAGTTGCTCTGCGCTCTCTTTCGTTACGGATAGTACGACATGCCATGATACCCGGAATCGCACAACCGGTACCGATCACCATAGGAATCACAGACTTACCCGACAGTCCCACTCTCTTAAAGATGGAATCCAATACAACCGTAGCACGTGCCATATAGCCGCAATCTTCCAACAATGCGATGAGGAAATACATTACCATTACCAGCGGCAGGAAGCCTACTACAGCGCCCACACCACCAATGATACCATCAACCAAAAGAGCCTGCAGGAACGGAGAAGCACCTTCCACCAAACCTGCCACCCACTCTTGGAACGTCTCAATCCAACCTACCAGCCAATCTGCGATCCAGGTACCCACCGTTGACTGAGATATGTAAAATACCAGGAACATAACCACTGCAAAGATAGGAATCCCCACCCACTTATTGGTCAGTACTTCGTCAATCTTATCCTGCTTGTTATATTCTTTGGTAAGTACTTTGCGCTTTTCCACATCTTTCACGATTTGATTGACAAATGCAAACCGCTTTCTGTCTGCCGCCTCTACCGCTGCCTTATCTTCCAGATCAATATCCGCCTGCACATAGGGTGCCTTCTGCACCTTACCAACAAGACCGGCCGCTGCATTTACCACATTCTTCAAACCATTATTGCCGGAAGATGTAGAAACCGTCTCCAGCACCGGACATCCCAACTTCGCAGACAAAAGCTGCGTATTGATCTCTGTAGACTTCTTCTCATTGATATCGCTCTTATTCAAAGCAACCACTACCGGAACACCCAGTTCCAGTAGCTGTGTGGTAAAGAACAGACTACGACTCAAATTTGTAGCATCCACAATATTAATGATCGCATCCGGCTTCTCATTTTTCACATAACCGCTGGTGATGCTCTCTTCCGATGTAAAAGGAGACATGGAATAGGCTCCCGGCAGATCTACCGCGATCAACGCTTCCGCTCCATCATAATAACTTTTTTTAATCGGACTTTCTTTCTTCTCCACGGTAACTCCCGCCCAATTACCTACACGCTCAGTTCTTCCTGTCAGCGCATTGTACATTGTAGTTTTTCCGCTGTTTGGATTTCCCGCTAATGCGATTCTCATAATGAATCCTCCTGATTTTCACTCTAACACTTTTGTTAGTTTATTTTTCCTCTTGTTAGTCTTAACTAACTATTGGTGATAAAAAATAGTGATTGAAAACCACTATTATATTGAAATAGCTTGGGCTAAATCATTATCTATGTTATATCTGGCGTCCTTGATCGAAACCACGCAACCGCCCTTCTTATGCGCGATTACTGTGATCGGCTCTCCGCTGTAACATCCCAGTGAAAAAAGAAAAGAATTTAATTCTTCATCTTCTGTAACAATCTCTTTAATAATATATTCTACACCGGCATCGGCATTCATCAAATTCATAATATCCTCCTAATGTCAATGTGCCCATATGACAAACCACATTAAGTTTGCACTATCATCTGTTAGCCTCATCTAACTGTCTTTCCTAATTTTAATACAATCCTATAACATTGTCAACACTTTTTTCCAAAATTTTTCAGAAAAACTTTCACCTTGCCCTGATGAACAGTTTGTGATATACTATTAAATAGTTAAGTTTTGCAACAAATGGAAGGTATGGTGGTAATTATGCATATAAACGAATCAGCGGAGAATTATCTGGAGACGATTCTAATTTTAAGTAAGACCAAACCGGTGGTTCGGTCAGTGGATATCGCAGAAGAACTTAAGTTTAAGAAGTCCAGTGTCAGTGTAGCCATGAAGAATCTCCGGGAGAAGGAGCATATCACCGTTACCAGAGAAGGCTTTATCTACCTGACGGATACCGGCAAGGCCATTGCTGAAATGATCTTTGAACGTCACAAATTACTGACCCAGTGGTTGGTTCGTCTTGGTGTATCACCTGATACCGCCTCCGACGATGCCTGTAAGATTGAACATGTGATCAGTCATGAAAGCTTCGAAGCCATCAAAAAACATATTCAATAAAGTATGCAATAAATATGGGATGCGGCTCTTTCCGACAAGCCACATCCCTTTTTTATTACAAAGTTAAGCCTATACCAAATTACGAATACCTTCGCATATCCTTCTGGCAACTACCGGATTATTCATGGTATAAAGGTGAATCCCATCCACATCATTGGCTAAGAGATCAATGATCTGGCTAAGGACATATGCCATTCCCGCATCAAACAATGCTTCCTTATCATTCTCATACCGATTCATGATCTTGCGGAAACGCTCAGGCAAAGACGCACCACACAGCGTCACCATACGCTCAATCTGAGCCTTATTGATCACCGGCATGATTCCCGGAGTAACCGGCACCTCAATCCCGGCGATTCTGCAATCCTCCAGAAAAGAATAAAACATATCATTCTCAAAGAAAAGCTGAGACAATAAAAACTCATCTCCGGCATCTACTTTCGCCTTCAGATGCCTCATCTCCGCCACTCTGCTTGCAGACTCGGGATGACACTCGGGGTAGCAGGCGCCGCCTACGCAGAAATCCCCTTTGCTCTTCAGATAAGCAGTAAGCTCACTTGCATGCTTAAAATCCTCTTTCGGCAAAATATCCGGGTTACGGTCACCGCGAAGGGCCAACACATTCTTAAGATCATTCTCCAGAAGAATCTGAGAAAACTCATCGATCTCAGCCTTGGAATAAGTCAGACAAGTCAAATGCACCACCGGCTCTATGTGATACTCATGCTTGATCTTCTTGGCAAGCTCAATGGTTCTGTTATTATTGGAACTTCCCCCTGCGCCAAATGTGACACTGATAAAATCCGGCTTCAGCTCACTTAAAATGGCCAGCGTGTCATCAATATTCTGCAACGCAGTCCCATGCTTTGGCGGAAAAATCTCAAATGACAGCACCGGACGCTTTTTTTTATGTATCTCACTGATTTTCATTAATATGCACTTCCTTCTAAAGTATAGTAAATAATATTTAAATTTTAATCCCACACGAACAATACGTCAAGCCTTTTCTTTTCTTCTTGACAATTTTCCCCCTTTATGTTAGTATATATTGTGAACTGTTCATTTTGTAAACTAAATGCATTTGAAAGGATGAATAATATGAAGGCTTTAAATGAGCGACTTTTAGAAGTATGGTTGGAGCTTTCTATGGCAATTAATAATGAGAGAGTTGTCTCTGACGTACCCTTTAACGAGTCATTGATCTGCAATATTCTTTATCGGGCACAGATGCAGGATCCAGACCGTAGCCTTACGGCAACAGATCTGTGTAATGCTACCAGAATGCTGAAATCTCAGATGAACCGGACCCTAAACAGCATGGAGGAGAAGGGATTCATCACAAGAACCCGCTCCAAAACAGACAAGCGACTTGTTTTCGTAACTTTGAACCTGGAGAAAGCACTTCCCTATCAGGAACAGCATTTCAAGATTCTTGAACTGATTGACATCATTATCGAACAAATGGGGGAGGATAAAGTTCTCCAGACCATCGAGTTACTAATTCAAATTTCTAATATTGCAAGAGAGGTATTATCATGATCAGAATCATCGTAGACTCCTCTGCCGACTATCAGGCAAAGGAATTACAGGCACAAAACATAGAATTAGTCCCCATCACCGTGACCATCGGTGACCGCTCCTACTTAGACGGCATCGATTTAGAACGGGATACTTTTTATGAGATACTCACGCAGAGCGGCCAATTCCCCAAGACTTCCCAGCCTTCTCCCCAAGCCTATCTGGATGTTTTTCTGGATGCCAAAGAAAAAAACGATGATGTCATCTGCATCACCGTCTCTTCTGCATTAAGCGGCACCTGCCAGAGCGCCACCCTTGCCAAGTCCATGGCTGACTATGACAATATACACATCGTAGACTCCCTGGGTGCCACCCACATTATCCGCCTCATGGCAGACCACGCCTGTACACTCCGCGACCAAGGACTAACTGCTCCGGCTATTGCTGCTGCCCTGGTGGCTTTACGCCCTCGCATCAAGGTAGCAGCGGTGTTAGACACCCTGGAATATCTACAGCGCGGCGGCCGTCTTAGCAAGACTGCTGCCACCATCGGAGAATTGGCCAGCTTAAAGCCCATGATCACTATAACGAAAGAAGGTATCGTAGGCATACTGGGCAAAAGCATCGGCAAGAACAAAGCCGCCCAGAACATGCTCAAGTTTATTCAGGGAGATGAGATAGACACCCGTTTCCCTATATACACCCTATACACCTACGGCACCGGCAACTGTATCCGTTTTGAGGAGCGGCTGTCAGAAGAAGGCATCCACCCCACAAACCGCCTACAGATTGGTCCTTCCATCGGCGCCCATGTAGGCCCGGAGGCCTTTGGTGTGATCTGGGTAAGCAAAGAATAAACTGCATTACCCGCACAATTCTTCTGCGAGCGCATCCACCTGCGCTCGCACAGCCTCATTTATGGCCGACCGGATCGTCACATGATTTTCCGCAAGTATAATATCCTTCCACTTCTCCACATAAGCTGCCATGACCTTATACGCCACCGGTGCCCATGTTCCGTTCTCTATAAACGCCACCTTGCGCCCCCGATATCCCCTCTCTGTCAAAGCCCCCAGAAATGCTTTCATGGATGGGAAAATCTCCCCATTATAGGTAATGGATGCCAGTACCAGCTTGTCATAACAAAAGGCATCCGCCACTGCCTTAGACCAATCTCCTCTGTTTAGATCGTGGCAGACCACTAGAGTGCCCCGCTCCTTAAGCTTATTTGCCAACAATCGGGCAGCTTCACCGGTATGCCCATACACCGAAGCATAACAGATACACACACCCTTCGTCTCTGACTGATAAGAAGACCACAGATCATAAAGCTTCAGGTAATACTCCAGATTCCCGGAAAGTACCGGCCCATGTAGCGGACAGATAGTCTTGACGTCAAGGGAAGCAGCCTTCTTCAGCACATTCTGCACCTGCGCACCATATTTTCCCACGATACCGATATAATATCGCCTGGCCTCATCTGCCCAATCCTCTGACTCTCCTTCCTCCCACGCCCCAAACCGACCAAAACCATCCGCTGAGAACAGCACCTTCTCACTACTTTCATACACCATCATCACTTCTGGCCAGTGTACCATAGGAGCAAAGACAAACTGCAGTGTATGCACTCCCAGTTTTAGCTGCTCTCCATCCTTCACTTCCAAAGTATTCTCCAGATTTAATTCAGGAAAAAACTGACTGATCATGGCAAAGGTCCTGACATTCCCCACAATCGTCACAGAATCATACTTGCCCACAAACGCTGCAATTGACGCAGAATGATCCGGCTCCATATGCTGCACCACCAGAAAATCCGGCTTCCTGCCACCAAGCGCCTCCTCTATATTAGAAAGCCACTCTCCCGTCTTTCCTGCATCTACCGAATCCATTACAGCAATGGTTTCATCCAAAATCATATAAGAATTATAGGAAATCCCCTTAGGCACCGGATACTGCCCCTCAAAGAGATCTATTTCATGGTCATTGACACCAACATAAACGATATTTTTAGAAAAATGCTTCATAATGCGCCTCCTGCAGGTTGTTATTACTATATTATAACACCAATCCAGCTTTCCATACTTTGCAAAACTGGCAGGTTACCCATTCGCCTGATGGGTATGACAACTTAGCATTTTATTGCAGCCTACACAGATTCCTTCACATTTCATGTTGGCATCTGTTGTCAATTCTGCACTGAAGACTACGCTTTTTCTGGGGGTTAAACAATATGCCTCATTGCAGTACACCGCATCACACGCCGAAGATTCAAGAATCTTGCGCATCTGTTTCAGTGGCAGACTCATACCATCTCCGCAGAAATGGTATCTTTTCACATGAAGATCCGTATTGGCAGCTACCCATTCATTGAATGCAACGTAAGACCCCAGAAGAAGTTCCTCTGCAATGACTTCTGTCATGTAACATTCCACAAAGTTTCCCAGAGCAGTGTAATTCTCCTGAAGCTTATCAATACCGGCGCCCAATGTCATGACTACATTCATTGTCATGGTATGGTCCGCCCCTGTGTCAACATAATCTGACCAAAATCCACACTGACCATGCAGGGCATGATTCATCTGCTCGGCCACCTGACAGAGCGTTTCCATATCCTGTTCCATATAATGATATTTTTGACTAACCTTCATCAAAAGTGCAGGTTGTACTTTAATCTGTAGCTCTGTCATGGCCGTGTCCTGTTTCCTCACCGAATCTCCGAATGTATTACTGATCTTTTTACTGAATTGAAAGCACCTTGTAATCCTGATCTTCCACAGTCTTCTTTAATATCTCATCAGCAAGCTGGGTATTCAGTTTCACCACTGCCGTCCCATCTGTATGGCTGACTACCGCTTCTGTCACTTCGGCAAGTGCCTCCAGACATTTCTTTACTCTTGCCTCACAGTGTCCACACATCATTCCTTCGATCTTCATTGTCTTTTCCATTGATTTGTCCTCATCTTTCTTTATAATTTGTTTCCTTTTGTTAGGTTTAACCTTGCCCACATCATGAAACTTAAGCAGATTCAGTCTAAGCGCATTGCTCACCACGCAGAAGCTGGATAGGCTCATGGCTGCAGCTCCAAACATAGGATTCAGCTGCCAATGAAACAGCGGAATCCACAGACCTGCTGCCAAGGGAATGCCGATCACATTGTAAAAGAATGCCCAGAATAAGTTCTGGTGGATATTCTTAAGCGTTCCACGGCTCAACCGAATAGCAGCAGGCACATCGCTTAATCTACTCTTCATCAACACCACATCTGCCGCATCGATGGCGATATCCGTACCCGCGCCGATAGCAATGCCGATGTCTGCTCTGCTTAGTGCAGGTGCATCGTTGATACCGTCACCCACCATGGCCACCTTACCCTTTTCCTGTAGGGAACGGATCACGCTTTCTTTTCCCTCCGGCAAGACGCCAGCGATGACCTGATCCACTCCGGCCTGCGCGCCGATAGCTGCCGCAGTCCACTCATTGTCACCTGTCAGCATTACCACGTGGATGCCCATGTTCTTCAGCTCTTTTACTGCCCGGGGGCTGTCCTCTTTGATCACATCTGCCACGGCGATCACACCCAGCACCCGGTCTGCTTTGGCAAAAAACAGAGGGGTCTTACCCTGGGACGCCAATCTCTCCGACGCTTCTATCAGATTTTCAGGAACACTGGCTTTGCTGCTTATAAATATATAGTTACCACCAATCAACCTCTCACCCTGATACACTGCAGACAGTCCATTTCCTGGCAAAGCTGTGAACTCCTCTACTTCTATGGCCGGGATCTGCTTATGTCCGGCATGATCTAAGATTGCCTTGGACAGCGGATGCTCACTTTTCTTTTCCAGTGAGTGGGCACAAGATAATAATTTCTCTTCCGACACTCCTTCTGCTGTTATGATATCCGTCACCTTGGGCTCACCACTGGTTATGGTTCCTGTCTTATCCAAAGCCACTATTTTAACTTTACCGGTTTCCTCCAAGGAGACTGCAGTCTTGAACATAATGCCATTCCTAGCCCCCAGACCATTGCCTACCATAATGGCAACCGGTGTGGCAAGCCCAAGGGCGCAGGGACAACTGATCACCAACACTGAGATACCTCTGGCAAGAGCAAAACCCATACTTTCCCCCGCAAACAGCCAGACTCCAATGGTCACCAGTGCTATGGCGATAACTGTAGGCACGAAGACTCCGGATACTTTATCCGCCACCTTGGCAATGGGCGCCTTGGTAGCTGCTGCATCGCTGACCATTTGAATGATCTGAGACAGCGTAGTATCCTCACCCACTCTGGTGGCTTCACATTTAAGATAACCGGACTGATTTACCGTAGCTGCAGATACCGTGTCCCCTACGGTTTTATCCACAGGAATGCTTTCACCGGTCAGTGCCGCCTCATTCACCGCACTGCTACCGCTAAGAACCACACCGTCCACCGGAATATTTTCTCCAGGGCGCACAACAAAGAAATCTCCCCGCCGCACCTGCTCTATGTCTACCACTGTCTCGCTGCCTTCTCTTATCACCACCGCAGTCTTAGGCGCCAGCTTCATCAGACTTTTCAATGCATCCGTAGTCTTTCCTTTGGACCTGGCCTCCAACATCTTTCCCACCGTGATTAATGCCAGAATCATGGCCGCCGATTCAAAATAAAACTCATGCGTATAAGCCATAACACCTTCCATATCCCCTTTCACCTGGGCATCCGTCATGGCAAACAACGCATAAGTGCTATACACAAAAGCCGCACCGGAACCGAGAGCCACCAACGTGTCCATATTCGGCGCCCTGTGCAACAAACTTTTAAAACCACTGATAAAAAACTTTTGATTGATGACCATGACCGCCACAGTCAACAATAACTGAAGCACCCCTATAGCAATATGATTCTGCTCAAAAAAAATCGGCACCGGCCAGTTCCACATCATATGCCCCATGGAAAAATACATCAACACAATCAAAAATCCCAAAGACGTGATCAACCGCTTTCTTAACACCGGCGTCTCAAGGTCCTCCAGTCCATCCCGGCCCGCCTGCGTACCTCCCGACTTATTGCTCCCAGCCTTTCCTACTACTCCTGCTCCGTTCTCCCCAAAGCCTTTACGCTTCAATGTCGCACCATATCCAGCATCCTCAACAGCCTTAATAACCTCCCTGGCATCTGCCTGCCCTTCCACCCCCATGGAATTGGTCAATAGGCTAACTGAACAGGCCGTAACCCCAGACACCTTCATTACCGCCTTCTCTACCCTGGCGCTGCAAGCTGCACAGCTCATCCCCGTTACCGTATATTGCTCCATCATATTCTCCAATCTATCTTAATCAAACCTAAACACTCATCTTATTACGCTACATCTCAATTAAAAAATTTAAACACCTTCATTATATCCCCTCCCCCAAAATATTGCAAGCAAAAAACTTTCACTCGTCCATCCCCCGAGTTACGATTCAGCGCCCGGCCGCAACATCCCCGGGAGGCAGCGTACAGACGACTGTTGTGGCCGGGCACTGAATCATAACTCTAACCAAACCGCAGAAAAGCTCCGGTCAAAACCGAAGCTCTCCGCAATTTTCTTATGAGGGGGGGGAGATAGTGAGTTCATCAACTATCTGTAATATACTATATCTTTAAAATGTGTCTAAAGTATGTCCATTCTCTAAGAAAATCCTAAAATAAACATAAAACATTTAGCAATAATTCTGCATAATAAACTGCATTGACTTTTTTCCTCGGTAACTGTTGATTCCTAGCTGGTAAGTAACTGACACCACATAATTTCCGAAAGAATTATACAATTTCTCTGCGCTTCCCGGTCCGTATTTCTCATCCAAAAAAACAGCAAACCGCTCCAAATCCCCGAAGAACACCAGCTCTGCTTCCACGCCTTCCGATGTCTTAACGATATATCGGGCGCAGTTTTGTTTGGCGCCCATTTTGCGGCCACGGATAAAACTCAGGTCTTTCTGGGCAAATAGGGGCTTGGGATTGCCCACGCCAAAAGGTTCCAGAAGCTCCAGGTCCTTGGCAATATCTCTGGTAGCATAGGACAATGGCAAGGGCACATCAATATGAACTCTGGGTATGAAATCATCTTCTGTCAAGGTGCACCGCTGATTCAGTTCTCCGGCAAAGGCCTCCACATCCTCTTCCAATGTGTTATGTCTTGTTGCCAAAGTCAGACCTGCCGCCAGTTTATGACCGCCGAATTTGGTAAAGCAATGTTTTACTGCTGTCAGATTCTCGTACATATGATAGGTCTCTATGCTTCTGCCCGATCCCTTGACTCCTTCTTCGCTTTTCGTCAGCACAAATACCGGGCGGTGGTACATCTCACGGATTCTGCCGGCTATGATTCCTGCCAGGCTTTCATGCACCTTAGGAAGGTATACTACCATAACATGGTCCTTTGCCTTGCATCTCTCCTCTATGTAGGAAACTGCCTGCTCCACGCCTTTCAGCGTCAGATCTTTTCTGCTGTCATTCAGGGCTTTCAGTTCCGACGCTGCACTCATGGCTTCTGCCTTGGTAGTACTTTCCAGAAGTTCCAATGCTCTTAGCGCAGTGTCCAGGCGCCCTGTTGCATTTAAACATGGGCCAATGATAAATCCCATGTGGTAAGCAGACAATTTATCAGGCTCCAGTCCATTGACCTCGATCAAAGCCTTGAGACCAGGATTCTGTGTGGTCTTAAGGCGTCTGATTCCTTCTTTTACAATAATACGATTTTCATCCTTTAGTTCCATCACGTCACAGACAGTTGCAATTGCTGCAAATTGCAACAGTTCATCCATTCCTGCCGCAAGCTTATCACTTCCGGTCCTCATACTAAGAGCCTGAATCAGCTTAAAAGCCACCACGCCTCCGCAGATACCTTTAAAAGGGTAGGTGCAAGCTTTCTGCTTGGGATCGATGATCACATCCGCCTGGGGTAAAAGCTCTTTTCTCTCTCCATTTTCCTCAGAGAAAGGAACTTCGTGGTGGTCTGTTACCACCACTGTCATCCCATATTCCTTTGCCCGTGCAATCTGGCCGGCAGCTGCTATGCCATTGTCGCAGGTAATGATCATCTGAATCCCATCCTCAGCTGCTTTTTGAATCAAATGGTCATTTAGTCCGTAACCATCGTGTATCCTGTGAGGAATGGCCGTGTCCACATTGGCTCCCAGAAGGCGCAGCCCTTTTGTCAATATATAAGAAGAACAGATACCATCCACATCGTAGTCACCGATGATGCGAATAGCTGCATTCTCCTGAATCTTATGCAGGATCAACGTTACAGCTGCCTCCATACCGTAAAGCAGCCAGGGACTGTAGCAGTCAGCAAGTGTTCCATACAGATACTTTTGCACCTGGGAAGGATCCGTGATATCTCTATTCCTGATAATACGGGCCAGAACCGGAGATATCCCGAATTCCCGGGCCCAACCGTTGAAATCTGCTTTTTTTGCACTGACCAGCCATTTCTCCATTGTAAACACCTCTTTTAAAAAGGGAATGGATTTCCTCCATTCCCCATAATCACTGCTGTCTACTTGCTCACCTTAGGTGGGAATTTCACTCTAAGCACATACCACAAACCACCGGTAATGCACACGGAAGAGTATGCACCGGCTACGATACCTACCATCAAAGGCAATGCAAAATCGCGAATACTGGTAACACCCAGCACATACAGCGAAGCCACCATGACAAAGGTCGTCAAAGAAGTAAAGATACTTCTGGATAATGTCTGCGTAATACTCTTATTTACCACATCCTTCAGATCATCCTTCTTCGTCATAGTATGCATATTCTCTCTGACACGGTCAAAGATAACGATGGTCGCATTGATAGAGTAACCTACAATCGTCAGCATACAAGCGATAAAGGTATTACCCACAGATACTCTTGCCACTGCATAGAATGCCAGCACCACCAATACATCGTGAAGCAGGGCCACCACGCTGCTGACACCAAAACGGATATCACTGAATCTGATACGAATGTATATTAACATAAATATAATGGCTACAACCACTGCAATAATGGTATCCCTTGTCATCTCATCACTGATGGTAGAGCTGATGGTCTCAGAAGTGATCCGGTCACCGTAGACATTAAAGTTCTCTGCAAACATTTCATCCAGTGCTTCACGCTGCTCTATATTCAAAGTAGAAGTCTTGAATATCACCTCATTAGTATCCTGCACTGTCTGAATCTGTACAGCACTGCCTGTAATCTCTTCAACCAAAGGTACTATCTCACTGTTTACCTGCTCCAGTGTCTTATGATCGTTAAAGTTCACTGTAACCGCAGTACCACCCTTGAACTCCAGGCTGAAATTCAGCATATCACCTGTAGTTGCTTTATTGACACCCATCACGATAAATCCGGCTGCAATCACTGCCAGAGATGCCCCGAAGAAGATACCCTTCTTGGAAAGGAAATTAATGGTCTTGCGCTCCTTGCTGACACCATACCACTTTTTATCTCGCATACCCAATGCATAGAAAGCATTCATAACCATCTTCGTGATCACCAGGGCGGTGAACATGGAAAGTACGATACCAAGTGCCAATGTCTGCGCAAATCCCTTTACACTGCCGGGAGCAAGAAGCAGAAGTACACCGGCTGCGATCAATGTGGTGATATTGCCATCCACAATAGCAGACAAAGCCTTGTCAAAACCGGTCTTCATCGCCGTTCTCACAGACAGACCTGCTGCCAGTTCTTCTCTGATACGGGCAAAGATGATTACGTTGGCATCCACTGCCATACCGATAGACAGGATGATACCTGCGATACCGGACAAGGTAAGTGTCATATCAAAGCCTCTGATCAAGAGAACCACCAAAGCCACATATAAGCTAAGACCAATGGCAGATGCCACACCTGCGATATAATAAACCGCGATCATAAAGATCACTACGATCAGGAATCCAATAGCTCCGGCCTTTAAGCTGGTCTCAATGGCTTCCACACCAAGCTGCGCTCCTACTACCTTAGAATGCAGCTCCTCCAACTCCAGTTTCAGACCACCGATACGGATGGTAGATGCCAGATTCTCAGCGGTTGCATAGTCCTCCATAGGACTGATAACTGCTGTTCCGTCTGTCAACACTGCATTTACCGTAGGCACACTGACAAAGTTTCCGTCATAGTAAATAGCCAGTGTCTCACTGTTTTCTCCGCCATTATAGGCTTTTCTGGTAGCCTCAGCGAACTTGTCCCTGCCCTCTTCTGTCATGGTCAGCTGTACCATGAATTCAGCATTGCCCAGTTGATCCTGCTTACTGCCTGCCTGAGCATCCTTGATGTCAGTACCTACCAGTACGATAGAGCCATCTTCTTCCAGTTCGTCAATAGTCTTATTTAAGCCATAACCATAGGAACCATTTGCCAGATACTGCATACTATAATTCTTGTTTCCCTCGCCATCTGTCTCTGCAATAAAGTATAAAGATCCGGGTTTACCTAATTCCTGCAAGATCGCATTGGCATCTGAAACGCCGGGAATCTCGATATTAATTCTGTCCGCACCTTCCTGATATACGATGGCCTCTGTACTGTAATTGTACACACGTTTCTGCAGCTTGGCCACTGTATCACTCATATCAGTGGCGCTGGGATCCTCGTCACCCACCACCTGATATGTAATGCTGACACCGCCTGCCAGATCAAGACCCAGCTTAATGTCTGAAGCACTGCCAGAGCCCTGTGCATCCACACCGAACAGATCAATGTAGCTGACTCCGGCCAGTGCCAGGATCAGCACCAGCAAGGTAATAATTGCTTTACTCTTCTTCATGTTCTTTCACTCCGTTCCTGTTTATTGTTCTTCGTCTTCCTCTTCCGATGCCTGTGCAGCCTTCATCATGATAGCGCATTCGATTCTCTTACGCTGCAGTTCACAGCCGATATCGTAAGCATCATTGATGTTGCCATGGAAATTGTAGGAATTGGCTGCACATCCGCCGCTGCAATAGAACTTGGCAAAGCACTTTTTACACTTGTCCTTGGCATATACATTGCAGCATTTGAACTCATCCCGAAGGTCTCCTCTCATGATTCCTTCGTCCACATTGCCCATCAGGAACTTCTCATTTCCCACGAACTGGTGGCAAGGGTATAAGTCACCCCAGGGTGTGACCGCCAGATATTCTGTTCCGGAGCCGCAGCCCGACAGCCTCTTGGCTACACAGGGACCACCCTCCAGATCTATCATAAAGTGGAAGAAGTTAAATGGTCTTCCCTCTTTACGCCGCTTTAACATTTCTACAGCCAGCTTGTCATATTCCTCCTTAAGCTTGGGCAGATCTTCCTCTCTAATCGCATAGGCATCCTGAGGCTGTGCTACCACAGGCTCTACCGAAATCTGCTTAAAACCAAGATCCGCCAGATGCAGTACATCCTCAGAGAAATCCAGATTATGATGGGTAAAAGTACCTCTTACGTAATAATCCGTCTGTTCTCTGCTCTCGGCCACCTTCTGAAACTTCGGTACGATCAAATCGTAGCTTCCCTGACCGCCACGGAAAGGACGCATCTTATCGTGTATCTCTTTACGTCCATCGATGCTTAAGACGATATTTGCCATCTCTTTATTTGCAAACTCTAAAATCTCATCATTTAACAGCACACCATTGGTAGTCAAGGTAAAGCGGAACTTCTTGTTATTAGGCTCCTCTAAGCTTCTGCCGTATGCCACCAGGTCTTTTACCACCTGCCAATTCATCAGCGGCTCACCACCGAAGAAGTCTACCTCCAGATTGATCCGGTTGCCGGAATTGGCCACCAGAAAATCCAGTGCTTTCTTACCCACTTCAAAGCTCATGAGCGCTCTTCTGCCATGATATTCCCCTTCCTCTGCAAAGCAATACTGACAGGCCAGATTACAATCATGGGCAATGTGCAGACAAAGGGCCTTTACTACTGTCTGTCTCTTCTTAAAATCAAATACATAGTGTTCATAAATGTCCGGTGCAAACAGTTGGCCGGCTTTCTCAAGGGCAAGTACCTCGTCCACCGCTTCCTCGATCTGCTCCTGGGGATAGGGGATGTCTACCAGATTCAACACTGCTGTCTTGATCGTGGCTGCATCCTTGATTCCTTCATTGACCAGAGGCTCCACCAGTGGAATCATATCGTATACAATTTCATCCACTACATGTACAGAACCGCTGTTTACATCCATGACTATGTTATATCCGTTATTCTTATACTGATGTATCACAGTTATCTTCCTTTCTGCTACATAGAGTAAGCAGCGACCGGAATCGCTGCTTACAATAGTTTCGGACCTTACTTTCCTTATTTCAGCTTCTCACAACTCTGGTTACCAACTGTACAGGAAGTCTTACATGCAGACTGGCAGGAAGTCTGGCACTCGCCACATCCGCCTTTCTTCATGGACTCTTTCAGATCTCTTGTTGTTAATGTTTTAATATGTTTCATGTTATAGCCTCCTTATGCTTTTAAAAGTCAATAGACTAATAAACTTCTTGTAGTATAACATAAAATTCCACAAATGTAAAAGACTTTTTTTAAAAAAGCAAGAAATTATAACAAATTTCAGCTAAACATGCCGCCCAGCGTCCCGCCCCCGGCACAAAGGATAAATGTGGTAAAACAATAGTCCGCCAGTACTGCTTCTGAACCATTTAGTATAATGGATAAGACAAACAGTACAAGAAAATAAACCACGCCTTCCACAAATCCCCACAGAAATCGGCGTCTTTTCAGCATTTTACCGGCCAATATACCCGCCACGAAACAGGCAGCTACGTAGATCACGATGATCGCTATGGATACTATCTTCTCCGTAAGACTTAACTTAAATAGTAACAATGCCAACAATAACAGCAAGATTGCCGTAAATACAAAAGAAGCCAGCAGGCATTTCAACAATGTTTGTACCGGATTGCCTCCCTCATTGGTTGTTCTTCTCGTGGTTCTTGGGGCTACTTTTCTGAATCCATTCCCCATATCGTTCCTTTCAGGACAGATGTCCAAAATCCCTTTTATAAAATATATTCACCACTTTCCCAAAACTTGACACCTTCCATTGAATAACCTAAAAAGCGTAATCAAAAAACAGGTGGAAATGTAACGGTCATCACGGTTCCCTTGCCCAACTCACTTTGCAGTTCAATGGATGCATTGTGCTTCACCAGAATATGCTTTACGATAGCAAGCCCTAATCCGGTTCCGCCGGTAGACTTGGACCTGCTCTTGTCTACTCTATAGAAACGTTCAAAAATCCGGTCCCGGTGCTGTGCCGGAATGCCGATGCCTGTGTCCCTTACCACCAGAATCGTCTGTTTCCGGCTTTGATAGACGCTTACTTTAACGGTACCGTTTTCATTATTATATCGGATGGCGTTATCACACAAGTTGAACAATAGCTCTTCTATCATCTGTCTGTTTCCGTTGATATAACTCTCCATTCCCTGAAGAGAAATGGTCACATGATGCTTTTCGGCATTCATAGACAACATTTCCACACAAGTCTCCGCCAACTGATATAGATTGAGTTTCTCAAAGACTACGGTCTGCTCTGTACTGTCAAGCTCAGATAGACGGATGATATCATTGATCAGTGTCAAAAGTCTTGTGGCACTTTTGCGAATGCCACCGGCAAATCTCACTGTATCAGCTTCCGATGCCATTCCATTCTCAATTAGCTCTGCATAGCCGGATATGGAGGTAAGCGGTGTCTTTAATTCATGAGAGACATTGGCTGTAAAGTCCTGCCGGATTTTTGAATTTTTGATGATATCTTTATGTTGCTGTTGAATCATATTAATCAGGGGGACCAGTTCCTCATATTCCGTCAGTTCTTCCTGTTCTTCCAGATTCTCTGCCAGTCTCTCAATAGGCTTTATCAGATTTCCTGTAAGAACATGGGCCAGTACCATACTGACTACGATCAAGATACAAGTGACCATCACAAGGCTTGGCAGAGCACTGACAAAAATACTATACAGACTTTCAGACTCCCGCCCCACACGAAGAACACTTCCATCTTCCAGCCTGACTGCATAATAAAACGTACTGCGATCCAAAGTCAAGGACTTACGGACCGCCTGCCCCTCTCCATCAGCAAAAGCGACCTCTACCTCCGGTAGCTCTTTCTCTTCATACCCTTTCCCATTATCGTAGATAATCTGCCCTGTGTCATCTACCAATGTCACATGCAGTCCTTCAATATGACTGATACCGCCTGCAGGATGAAGCCCGTCTCCCAATCTTAAATGTACCATAAAAGACACATAAGTCTTAAGATCTGCCATGATCTGCCTACAAAACAGGTCATAATACACTACCGTAATCAGGAGCATCGTCGAGACGATTCCTACAATTGCCGTCAATACCAGCCTGGAATTGATCTTCTTTCTCATCTTTTTAACTTCCCATTACATATCCCACATTACGGACAGTCTTAATCTGACTTCCCTCTTCTTTTAACTTCTGCCGCAAGGTCTTAATATGCATATCAAGTGTTCTGGACTCACCCTCGAAATCAATGCCCCAGACCCGGTCTAAGATGACCTGTCTGGTGGTAACAATTCCCGCATTGACCATAAGAAGCTTTAAAAGCTCATACTCTTTAAAGGTCAGCTCCACCGGCTCATCCTTCACAAAAACCGCATGACGCTCTCTGTCTAAAAGTACGTTACCCAGCTTCAAGATTTTTTCCTTATCTTCCGGTTTG
>JAZQGM010000035.1:0-56980 GCA_045540075.1 Acetatifactor sp.
AATTAGTGTTATGAAGTAGAATTATTGTTATTTACACTACAGTTGCTGTGAGCTATAATCAAAATGTATACAACATGCATGTGAATAATTAAGCTTAATTTGACAATGTTACACAATGACAAGGAGGATGTATCATGAAAAAAATGATATCAGTATTATTGGCACTCGTTATGCTTTGCAGTTTAGTGGCCTGTGGTGCTTCTAACGAAGAGAGTAAAACATCAACAGTAGAACAGCAGTCATCTGAACAGGAGGCATCTCCTTCCACAGAAGAAAAGAAAGACCCTGTTACCATTACTATGTATCCGGTAAATGCTAACATTACATCCGGCACAGTTGGTGGTTGGCTGGGAGAATACTTACTGGACCATGGCTTCATACTTGAAATCTGGGCATATAGTGATGAGAAGCTTAATGCAATGATGGCAAGTGGAGATTTGCCTGATGTTGTACTGTCTCAAGGTAAAGAAGTAGCCGGGGCATTGGCTCAGTCCGGCATGCTTGTGGATCTTGGAGAGAATATGGATAAGCTTCCTAATATAGCAGAAAATGAAAAGTTGATGACAGCATTTCAGTACGTACAGGACTATGTTACAGGTGGACAAAAAAATTTAATGGCTTTGAATGTAGGTCCCGGTTCTCAATTGCCCAGTATCTCAACACTGAAAATGAACTGGGAGGTATATGAGAAGATTGGTTGCCCTGAGTTTGATAGTCTGGATGAGCTTATTGATGTATTTAAAAAGATGCAGGAAGCTTACCCGAAAAGTTCCACAGGTAAAGATACCTACGCTATGTATTTGTTTAATTCCATGGATAAAAACAATTTTTATAACGCAATCAGCTACTATTGTTTTACCGGATACTCAACTGATCTAAGTTATTTTGGAGTAATGAATGAAGCTACTCAGGAGTATATCTATCTTTTGGATGAAGGCAGCCTGTACAAAGATGCTTTGAAGTTTATGAACACCATGTACAGAGAAGGTTTGCTGGATCCAGATTCCATTACCACAGATCGTCCTACCCAGTATGCGGTTCTTGAAAGTCACGATGCGTTGGCTGGTTGGCCGGCAGTTCCGGGTTGGGAGAACTGGGGATATTACCCGGCATATTCTGAATTCTTCAAGGCATCCTACAATGAAGCAGGGAATCCTTTCGGTACAGACCAATATGTTGGTGTCAACGCGAAAAGTAAAAATGTAGATGCAGCTTTGGAGTTTGTTAATTTGTTGGCTGACCCTGACTTTACACGTACTTTACAGAGCGGACCCCAGGGTGAATTTTGGGATGTGAATGCTGAAGGTAAAGCATATGTGACAGAAAAAGGTTTTGCAAGATATGTGAACGGAGAATCTTCAAAAATTGGTGATGAGGAATATGTACCTTTTAATTGCCCGCTTATTCTTGGACCTTATAATGTGCTTGAAGACGGAGGTACAGTCAACATGGAAAGCAGTATGGAAGTGTTGAAAAAGCTGGAGGAGTCAGATACTCAAAAGAGTTGGTCTAAAGTTTATGGTGCAGATAGTTATTTTGAGTTGCTGAAAGAAAATGACCAAGTCTTGGATACCAGATTTGGATTAGCAACAAAGTTCTGTGATACGATTTCTGACGAATTGAATTTACTTAAGGGCAGTGCGAAAGACGTTCTTATTAACGCAAGCTGGAAGATGGTTTACGCAGAAACCGATGAAGCATTTGAACAACTTTGGGCTGCTGCAGTTAAAGATTGTGAAGAAGCCGGTGCCAGAGACGTGTTTAATTGGAGGGCTTCTGAAGTTAAAAAAGGATATGAAATTGTGGAAGGCTATCTGAAGTAAGGTAATGCGCTGATTTAATGTGGCTTGCGTAATGTTGATTTATATTACGCAAGCCATTATTTAAAAAAGAGAAAGGATAGATTCCAAATGGATAATAATAAAAAAACACTACTGAGCATGAAAGATTTAAGAAAAAAACAGGGCAAAAAGCTATTTCTGTATGTCTTGCCCGCATTAATTTACATCTTTATATTTTCCTATATGCCTTTGTGGGGATTGGGTTATGCTTTTGTGAAGTATAAACCGGGAATGCCTTTGTTTGATAGTGAATTTGTTGGTTTTCATAATTTTACCGTTTTATTTAGCAATGCTGTGATTAGAAGAAATGTATTCCGAAGTTTGACAAACACTTTGGGTATACATTTTCTTGGTTATCTATTGATGCCCTTACCTATGGTTTTTGCTATTTTTTTGAATGAGCTGAAATCTAAAAGGTTTAAAAAAGTGATTCAGACTGTGTCTACACTGCCTCATTTTATTAGCTGGGTTATTATGTTTGCTTTGGCAAGTTCTTTTCTGTCTTCCAGTGGTATTGTGAATACCTCCCTTATAGAGTTAGGCGTTATTGAGAAACCTATAAATGTTTTGACAACAGATAAACATGTATGGATTACACAGGTATTATTAGGGGAGTGGAAAGGCTTAGGCTGGGCAGCGATTGTATATTTTGCTGCTATTGCCGGCATTGATCAGGAACTGTATGAAGCAGCGATGATAGACGGTGCAGGAAGAATGAAGCGTATTTGGTATATTACGGTACCACATTTGATGCCTACGTTCTTTGTATTATTTATCATGTCCATTGGTAATTTGCTTAATACCGGTGTTGACCAATATTTTGTGTTCGGAAACGCAATGAATAAAGAATTTATTGAAACTTTTGATTTATATGTATACAATCTTGGAATTGGCAGCGGCCAAATTTCATATGGTGTTGCAGTCGGTTTGCTGAAATCAGTAGTGGCGTTAATCTTGTTTAGTAGTGCAAACGTGTTATCAAAAAAAATACGAGGCTATAGCATAATGTAATGCAGCTGAAATGATTGGCATTCAGATTAAGAAGAAAGAGAGAGTCATAACATGATGAAAAAAGGACGTTGCAAAAAAAATGGAACGGATATCATATTTAACGTAATAGCCTATACGTTGTTTACACTGTTGGGTTTTTTGTTTGCTTATCCGTTTTATTATTTGTTTATTTGTACAATTAGTGAAAATAGGTTGGTGAATTTGAATGATGTTATTCTGTATCCGAAAGGGATTCATTTTCAGAACTACGTGGATGTACTAAAGCTGGGTAGAATGCAAAGTGCTGCTATAGTTTCGGTGGCAAGAACGTTGTTGGGAACAGTTATGAGTGTTCTCTTTGTTTCGTACACAGCATATTTTTTTACCAAAGAAAGTATGTGGCACAGAAAATTATGGTATCGTTTATGTGTGTCCACCATGTATTTTAGTGCCGGTATGGTTCCTGTATATCTTAATATTAAGCTTTTGGGATTGATGAATACTTTCTGGGTATATGTTATTCCTACATGTCTTTCTATATATAACATGATATTGGTAAAAACCTCCATAGAAGCGTTACCAGCCTCGCTGGAAGAATCCGCGGAGATAGATGGAGCAGGTTATCTGACACGTTTTTTCAAGATAGTGTTACCGTTATCCAAGCCGATTTTAGCTACTATAGCTTTGTTTGCGGCTGTAGCACAGTGGAATGCTGTTTTTGATACAAAGATGTATGTCACCAATACGAAATTATATTCGCTACAGTTTGTCCTGTATGAGTATTATCAGCAGGTGAAGTCATTGCAGGAGACAATGGCGCAGACCGGCGCCAGCTATTTAATGAATACAGCATCTTCACAGTCATTACGATTAACAATGACAGCGGTAACGGTGATTCCCGTTATGTGTATTTATCCGTTTGTCCAAAAATACTACTTAAAGGGAATGTTGTTGGGGGCCGTGAAAGGTTAGGAGGAATCGGGTAATGTTATACAAAAATGATAGTCAGATGCCGGAAGGCATCATTATCAGTGATTTGCCCGGATATTGTGAAAATCAGGATGTTATCAGTTGTAAACGCCTGTTGGACAAGTGGGAAGTTGTTCCTTATGAAACTGCTACTATTTGTGGAAATATGCTCTCTGCTTTTACAACCATGACACCGTCGCCTGCGAAACTTAATGTCAACCTTACCGGCTGGCACAAAATTTACGTGTCACTTCTTAACAATAGAAATAACCGCGTTTTTCTAAAACTGACAAAAGACAAATCACAGTCTTCTTTTTCTACAGAGTATTCTGCAAAAGAAAAACGTCCCTGGTGGGGGTGGGAGAATTTTGAGGAATCCTTTTGGAAATGTGCTGATATGACAGGACAGTCTGTGGAGCTTATTAAAAGACCGGGATTTGCAGTGGTGGGAAGTATGCTTGCTTGGTTACGGTTTGTTCCCATGACAGAGGAAGAAGTGGTAGAATGGAATTATGAGCAGAGCAGGACAGATACCAAAAGAGTCTTTGCAACCTGTGATATGTATTCGCAGCAAGTGACCCATGCACCCCAGACTCCGGAGGATTGGTGCATCTTTGTGGAAGATCTGCGATATTCCGATGTGGAAATATTATCTCTGGAGAAATCCTCTGATATGGAAAACTTTGTGGAAAGAGACCATGATGAGAATTCTGCTTTTTTTGATAATGACAGAAAAGAATTGTATTACAAAATGCAGGAGCGTAAGAACATAGTTTATGATACTGTGATCAAGTATGCCCACGAAGCGGGAATTAAGATTTATATCGGCAAGAGAATGGGTGTGTCTCACGGGGTTGCATTTCCTTATGACGGGGAGGCTTATAATGTTTCTTTTGCAAAGAGTCATATGGAGATGCGGTGTAAGAACAGAGACGGAAGCTACGTAGATGCAGTGTCCTTGGCTTATCAGGAGGCGCAGGATGCAGTGATTGAGGATTTGGTAAAATTTGCTTCGCAGGATTGTGATGGTGTTACCCTGGTTTATACACGCGGCATTCCTTTTGTTTTGTTCGAAGAACCGGTTTTGGAGCTGTTTAGACAGCGATATCCCGGCGTTAATCCCTGCGAGCTGCCTTTGAATGATGAACGGGTGAAGACAGTCCACTGCGAGATCTTGACCGGTTTCATGCGCAGACTCCACAGTGCATTGGAGGCAGAGTGTAAGAGATTAAACAGAAGGCCGTTGGCTGTTCATGCTTATGTAGGGACTAGCTTGGAAGACAATCGCATGATTGGTCTGGATATTGAGGCATGGGCAAGGGAAGGTCTGATTGACAGCTTTTCTGCGTATCCTTTGAAGATTCGTGAGCGTCTGGAGGATGTGATGCAGGCTGATGCACCTGACAAAATTGATTTGGAGGCATATTCCAGAAAGGCTAGAGAGAGCTTCCACAAAATCATACATCGTTATGTGGGGTATGACAGAAATATCGAGTTGGAGTATGTGAAGGAATATGTGGATGTTGCTCGAAAATACAATATTAAGGTATATTTTGAACTATATCGCAATATGTACGAAGAGGAATATTCTGTAAGAGCTGCAGCACTCATGGAACGTGGTGCAGAGAATTTCAGTATGTGGGATTGCGATATGAAGGGCGAAATCCGGTCGGAGATGGCAGCGGCTTCCCGTTTGGGACATTTGGAGGATATTAAAAACGGTACCTTGGTCAAAAACGAGGCTACTTTATACAGAATTTTGTCTATTGGTGGTAAAAATATAGGAATTTATAATCCCAGCTGGCTGGGATAGAGAGGTAGTTTTAGCGCTTTTTGTTAAAAATATGATATTTATGAAAGGAGAAGATATTTATGTATAATAATAAAGTAGGTGTGATTCTTACTCCACCCAGATTGCTGGAGATTGGAGCAGAGGTTCTGTTTGATATGGGAATAGACAGTATTCAGCTCTCTGTATGGGATACCAAATATGCAACCAAAGAGTTTGCAGAGCAGGTGAAGGAAATGCTGCAGGGCAAAATAGAAGTAACCTCTATTTGGGGGGGATGGTCAGGACCCAGAGTATGGGATTTTTTTGATGGTCCGGTGACGCTTGGTATAGTTCCGGAGGCATATCGGGATGCCAGATTGAAGGAACTGATGATATATGCTGATTTTGCTGTTATTATGGGTTGTCCTCATCTTGCCACTCACATGGGCTATATGCCGGAGCAGCCTTGCTATCCTGAGTACAGAGGTGTGGTACAGACTATCAGATACTTGGCAAATTATTGTGAGGAAAGAGGTATTGGTCTGAATTTTGAGACTGGTCAGGAGACTCCTGTTACATTGATGCGTGTGATTCAGGATGTAGGTAAAGATAATCTGGGAATCAATTTAGATCCCGCCAATCTGATTCTGTATGGCAGAGGGAATCCCATAGATGCATTGGATATTTTTGGTGACAGAATCAAAGGTGTTCATGTAAAGGATGGCTTTTATCCTAAGGATAATTTTTATAAGACAGGCCAGCATGCCGTTGTGGGAGAAGGCGCTGTAAATTATCCTGTATTCATGCCCAAGTTATTAAAACAGGGATATACAGGAGATCTGTATATTGAGCGTGAAATAGGGGGAGAGCAGCAGATTATAGACATCAAGAAGACAATCAAGTATGTAAGAGATATGCTGGCACAGGATTATAAATAAGGGAGAACAAAAAAGATGATGAATTATGCAATCGTAGGCCTGGGAGGTCTGGGAAAATTACATTTAGGAAAATATTTTGGTATTAAAGAGCAAAAAGATGTCAGGCTGGTGGCACTCTGCGACGTGGAGCCGGAGCAGTTTGAAAAGCAAGTAGAATTAAATATTGAAGGCAATAAGTCGCCAATAGATTTATCACAATTTCATCTTTATACCGATATAGATGAAATGCTTTCGAAGGAAAAAATTGACTTTGCAGTGACCGCCCTTCCTACTTATCTTCATGCTGAGATTGCTGTCAAGCTGATGGATAAAGGAATTCATGTATTTTCAGAAAAGCCCATGGCGCTGACTTTAGAGGCTTGTCAGAGCATGATAGATGCGGCCAATAGAAACAAGGTCAGAGTACAGGTGGGTCAGTGTATTCGCTTTGACAAACAATATCAGAAGGTTAAAGAAATCTTAAAACAAGGCAAATATGGTAAGGTAATTAGAGCTGAATTTTCCAGAATGTCAAAAACACCGTTGTGGTCCTGGCAGAACTGGATTCTGGACTTTGATAGGAGCGGAGGTGCAGCACTTGATTTGCATGTGCATGATATTGATATCATGCAGTGGTTGCTTGGTACACCTAAGAGAGTAATGGCTACGGCTACTCATGTAAAAAGTAAGTTTGACACGGTTGCCTCGTTTTTCATCTATGATGACTTTTTTGTAAATACCATGGTGGACTGGAGCTTGGCCCAAAGTACACCTTTTACACGTCGTGGTGTGATTACTATGGAGAAAGCAACTATTTTTGTGGAAAATGACAGAACTTTGAAAATCTTTGAGGACAGCGGCGAAGTGCAGGTTATTCCCTGTGACCCCAAAAATGATTTGTATGCCGATGAGGTCATTGAGTTTATCGATTGTATTGAGACAGGCAGAGAAAGTGAGATTATTTCTCCGGAAAGCACCATGCTCTCCATTAAGCTAGCTTTAGCTGAGCGGGAAGCTGCACTAAAGGGAGAAATGGTATCGATAGATTTGTAGGAGACTATTGAAATAGCATGACACAAAGAAGCATCCCCAAAAAATAGTCAGATGATAAGGTGGCAGAGTTATGATATATAACGTAGGACTCGTAGGTTGTGGCTATATGGGTCAGGCTCATTTGGCAGACAGCTACTCCAGAGAAAATATAAATATCTATGCAGTATGTGACAGAGACAAGGAGAGAGCAGATGCCACTGCAGAGCGGTATCATGCAGATAAAGTGTATTATTGCGCGGAGGATCTCATTACAGATCCGAAGGTAGATATTGTTATTATTGCTACATACCCATCAACTCATCTTCCTCTGTTGAGGGAGTGTCTTGCTCATAAAAAGCATGTACTGTGTGAAAAGCCCATTGCCGGTAATGTGGCAGATGGGCTTGCATTTGTGAAGGAAGTAAGAGCCTATCCTGATTGTAAAGTGTTGGTGGGACATATTCTGCGTCACAATGATACTTATGTCAAGGTGCAGAAGATGATTAGGGAGGGCATGATCGGTAAACCGATTGTCATGCGTATGATACACAATCAAAATACACTGGGAAACTGGAAGAAGTATCAGGCTTTGATTGAGGAAACTTCCCCTATTGTGGATTGCGGTGTACATTATGTGGATGTCATGAGGTGGTTTACGGGAGAAGAGGTAGTCAGTGTTGATGGGATAGGTGCGGCTACCGTACCCGGGCTTTCAGAGGGTAAATACAATTATGGAAATCTGCAGGTGACACTTTCCGGTGGTTCTGTGGGATTTTATGAGGTGGGCTGGAGCAACAGCATAGAAACGGAGACAGCCAAGGAATTTGTAGGACCGCGCGGAAGAATCAAAATTATCTACCGAGAGGACAGGGTCAGTCATCGTGAGGATGGGAATCTAGTTACTATATACAGACATGATGTTAATACTGTGGAATATATAAATGTTCCCTTTGATGAAAAGCCTACAGGCAAACAGTTGGAATATTTGATTGATATGATTGAAAAAAATGTTCCTGCTAACCCGTCTATGGAAGATGTTATGAAAAGCTTTGAAGTAGTCTGTGAGGCAGACAAAAAAATAAGAAATAAGCAAAAAATAAGTAAGTAGCAGGAGAATGTGATATGAAAGCAGGAGTTGTAAGCGCAGTGGGAACACCACTGGACAAAGATGGAAATTTAATGGTGGAAAGTTACAAGAAGCAGATTGAGGATCAAATTAAGGCGGGTGTGGTAGGAATTCTGTCTATGGGCAGTATGGGACAGCAGGCATTTCTGCGTCAGGATATCTGTCCTCAGGTAGCACAGGCAGCGATAGAGGCAGTAGCAGGACGTGTTCCTGTATTTGTTGGTGCTATGGATTGTTCTATCAACAAGGCTAAAAAGCGTCTGGCAGACATGGAAAATCTGGATGTGGCAGCGTTTGTATTTACCACGCCCTACTATCAGCCCTGTTCCAAGGATCAGATGATGCATTATTTCAAGGCTGTGGCAGCAGCTACAAAGCATTCCGTAATGCTGTATGATCTTCCAAGTGTGACCCAGTCGAAGATTACATATGAGATGGTATTGGAACTAATTCGTGAAATTCCTAATCTGATTGGAATAAAGTCTGCTGATTTGCAGATGTTCCGCAAATTAAAGTTGAATCCGGATGTTCCGGAGGGTTTTATTACAGTATATTCAGGACTAGATACTTTTGATATTGCTTATAAGTGGGGGATTGATACTTGTCTGGATGGTATGATGGATTGTACACCTGCCAATACTGGTAAGCTGTTTGCTTCTCTTGCAGAGGGCGATTACGAAGCCGCAGCAGTTTATCTCAGTAATATTGTGGCACTACGTGATTTCTTTGTGGCTCATGATTTGTGGCCATCCTTCAGTACTTCTATGAACTTGTTGGGATATGAAGGTAATTTTGCGCCGGATTATGTGACACCAATGAAAGAAGAATATATTCCAAAACTTCGTGAGGAATTGATTCGTCTGGGTGAGCCGGTAGTGTAAAGAGGAAGGTGACGAACATGATTTCTTGTACAGAATTTATTCCGTCCTACAGTGAATTGTTTGCTTATCTTGAGGATAAGCACGGGCGGTCAGAGGTGGAGCTTTTTTGGAAATACCTCTTTAACCCGGATGGAAAAGGAATTCCGTTAATTGGGTTTGTGGAAAAAGAAGGTATTCGGGGGTGTTTTTCTTATTGGAAAGTTTCTTTAAATGAGGAGGCAGCTGACTTTACCATGTACCTGAATGAGAAAGCGGGCTGGTTTATGATAGTGATGCATCGCTGTCCTTCTAAGGGACGTCTTTTGGAGCTGAAAGAGGAGATGGGCCTGGAGCCCTATCAAGATTATTGTCTGCACTGTGACAATTATCGATTGGCAGTAGAAAAGGTAGGTTTCAAATATATATACAACTTTCAGGGAGTGGATCAAGCATCCTGTTCCCTGTTGATTTATGATCCACAACTTTTTGACGGCCGTGTGATTGTGGATGAAAATACAGAGGTCATGGATCGCAGAGCTGCCCAAAATGAATATTTCCACAGAGATTTTCATAGCAGTATGAATATGGGCGTGGAGTATCTGGGTACTCATTATGGGCTTGCGTCCGTGAAAGAGTATTTAGCCCGTTATACACTTAATGTGTACTGGTCAGTGCTGAAAGCCATGGAAGAAAAAGGGCTAAAGGCACTGGAGGAGAAAATTTTGGACACTTATTACAAGGAAAAGGCTGATGATGCGGTGAAAACCACTTTGACAAAGGACAGTCTTTTTGTGGAAGTCTCCTATTGTCCTGCCATTAGTCATTTGAAAGCTACGGGCAGAACCGTATCTGCCTGGTACCGTTATACCACGGAGGTGGTGATGCAGGTGTTGGCTGATACAGCAGGATACCGCTTTACTATGGATGCCTATGATGAGGAAACGGGCGCAGCCAGGTATCACTTTGAAGTAATTGAAAACCGGGAGGATTTATGATGCGTCATACAAAAGACTTGTTCAGTCTGAAAAATAAGGTGGCTATTGTCACCGGAGGAAGAGGCTTATATGGGGCTTCTATTTCCACCGGTTTATGTGAAATGGGAGCAAGGGTAGTAATTGCATCTAGAAATGGAGCGAAGTGTGAGGAATTTGCCCAAACCCTGCGTGAGCAGGGTTACGATGCTGTAGGGATGTCATTGAATCTGGAAAGTGACGAATCTATAAGGGAACTGGTGAAACAGGTTCTGGAGTATTACGGTCAAATAGATATTCTGGTGAATAATGCGGTAGATCGTCGCAACTTGGCGCCTTTGTCTACTGCTACACGTCAGCAGCTACAGGATTCCATGAGTACTAACCTGAATGGTCAGATACTTTTGTCTCAGGAGGTGTTGAAGCACATGGTGGTCCGTGAAGAAGGAAATATCATAAATATCAGCTCCATGCGTGGTCTGGATTGCCCACATTTTCCTTTTTACCCGGAATCCTTTGGTGATCAATCAGTGAATTATACGACAGAAAAATGGGCTATGGTGGGATTGACTAAATATATGGCAGGTCGTTACGGAAAACATCATATCCGTGTGAACTGTATTGCACCGGGTGGGTTCAATCCAGGGATGGCGAATGATCCGGATAAACAGCTGTTTGTGGATACATATATTGCTAACTGTCCTTTGGGCTGTTGGGCTAATGAAGATGATATTAAGGGACCTGTAGTATTTCTGGCATCAGATGCTGCTAATTATATAACCGGTGCCACACTGGTGATGGATGGCGGTTGGACGATATGGTAATTTGGAGGATATTGAGATGAAATATGTAACTGCAAAAGGGCAGAAAATGTCTGTATTTTCACTGGGAACTGTGCAGTTGGGAATGACCTATGGTCTTGGAGAACATAAGGACAAGCCTTCAGAAGAGACTGCTTTTGCTATTCTGGACAAAGCCATGGAACAGGGGATTGACAACTTGGATACAGCCAATAATTATGGAGATTCAGAGGCTGTCATCGGTCGATGGTTGAATCGAAGAAAACAGCGTGAAGAGGCACTCCCTTTTGTGGTGACTAAGGTAGGACCATTCAAGCATGGTTCGTATGATATTTTGAAAGATGATATTCTATATCAGACAGAGGGGTGCCGGAAAAACTTGGGAATGGATACCTTAGATTGCCTTATGATTCATGATTTTGAAGATTATGAAAGTGACCCGGATAATGTGAGAAAGATATTTGAGGAGTTGAAAAATCAGAAAATGTGCCGATATACAGCTTTGTCGGCCTATTCCCGTCATGACTATGGTATGATTGCTGAATCCGGTTTTGATGGGGTACAGATTCCTTTGAATGTATTTGACTGGGGACAGATTGAAAACGGTGGTCTGGCAAAGCTGGCAGCTTCCGATATGATGGTTTTCGTACGCAGTGTGTTCCTGCAGGGTCTGGTATTTCGCACGCCGGAGAACCTGGATTCACGGATGGGATTCTGTGCTCCTTATTTGGAGAAGTATCTGCAGTTGTGTAAGGAATTTGAGCTTGCACCGGATGTGTTGGCGCTGTCCTTTGTATTGTCTGTGCCGGGAGTAACCACGGCGGTAATGGGATGCGATACGGCAGAACAGGTACAGGCAAATAGTAAGCTATTTGACAGAACGGTTCGATTGACAGAGAAACAGCTTGAAAAACTGCATGAAGCATTCCGTGGAATCGATCCTCGTGTTATTAATCCGGGTGTATGGTTCAATCATACTTGAGGCAAACCTTCATAAGATGGTTTACTGTGAACTGCCGGACCGGGAGTTAGGCTTTTGGCATCAGAAAAATAAATATCTCTAGATAAGGAGTTGTATATGTACAAGATAAGTGAGTTAGCTCAGGAAAAGATATCTGATTATCTGTCTGGGAATGATATGGTAATTAATTGTACTATAGATAATTGCCCAGAATCAGGGGAAGTGAAGCCTCATGTGCGTGTGTATTTTGAGGTTTCGGCTGAAAATAGCTCGTTTATAAGAATGGAAACATGGCTACCCATTCATTGGAATGGAATCTTTGCAGGGATTGGAAATGGCGGTTTAGCAGGAATTATGCAGATTCCTGAGCTGATATCAATGAATAATAGAGATTTTGCTGTGATCACAACGGATATGGGTACTTCAAAGTGTGTGGAAATTGGAATTGAAGAGGGAATTGAAAATCCTGCTGTGCATCGTGATTTTGGTTACAGAGCAACACACCTCATGACAGAAATGGGAAAAGTAATTGTCAAATTGGCATATGGTCAGGCCCCGGAGTATTCAGTATTTGCAGGTGGTTCTACCGGTGGAGAACAGGCGCTTTCCGAGGCACAAAGATATCCGTATGATTATGATGCAATCTTGTGTGGGGCACCGGCGAATGACAGAATCAGATTGCATACCTACTTTTTATGGAATTTTGTGCATTTAAGAGATGCAGAGAAAAAACCGCTTTTCGACAAAGAAACTGTTCATAACATTGCCAAAGAAGCTATTGATTTCCTGGGTGACTTCACAGCAATACCCAAAGGAGATTCGGAAACAGTATCCGTATTTGTGAACAGAGTTGCCGAAAAGTTGTCTCTTTCCAAAGAGCAGGAAGCTGCTTTACTGGCAGTATATAGTGGTCCGGTAAATCCACGGACAAAGGAGAGAATTTTTTACGGGATACCTATCGGTTCGGAAATGAATAATTCTGCAATAGCCAATATTTCCCCTGTATCGACTTTGCCCAATCTTTTTTATCCGTTTTATTGGGGTTTGGGAGAACAATTCGACCCATTTTCCTTTGATTTTGATAAAGATTTTGAACGGGTACAAGAGGTGTTGTCTTCGGAAATGGATGCCACCTCGGATGACCTTTCTCCTTTTTTTCAGCATGGCGGCAAGCTATTGATGATTGTAGGTGGTGCAGATCCCATAATACCTTATCTGGAAACACTTAAGTATTGTCAAAAAGTAGCAAAGAGACTGGATAAAACGATATTAGATCACCAGTTTAAATTTTATATTGCTCCTTTTGCAAATCATTGTATTGCGGATTTTGTACCTGAGTTTGTGACTGCTGATGATGGGCGGGATCTCTTGGATATTTTGGTAGATTGGTTGATTCATGAACGTACACCGGGTCTTCTTCGGATTAACTCTCATGTTTACGGAGTAGCCGAAATGCAAACGTGTCAGATACAGCCGGTTTGCCTTGGTGGCTCTGTTGGATAAATGGAGCTGAGTAAATTTATGAAAAGAGGGATATGATGAAAACAAGAATTGATCCGTATTTTTATATGCAGCCTCCATTATCCTTTGTGGAGGAATTAAAGAAGCCTGTACATACGAAAAAGCCGGAAAGGTTTGGGAGAGAACAGCTTCGTCAGGGAGAGGTGTCCGTAAAGGGGGCTTTTTTGCAGAATGAGTTCCCGGATGAGGAGCATTTGCTAGATACCGCGACAGATGATTTTCTCCTATTTTTGCAGATATATGGTGTGGCCGGAGAGCAATACCCAATCAGACTTGTGAAGGGAGAAACCGCTTGCTTTGAATCTTATTGCATCAGTGTGGAGGCAGATCGCTGTATCCTGCAAGCACAGGACACAGAAGGTATCCGCAGAGGGCTGATTTTCTTGGAGGATGAGATGCAAAGACGGGAAGGACCGATTCTGCAATTAGGCGAAATCTCCAGAAAGCCTTCCATACGAAGCAGAATTACCAGAGGATTCTTCAGTCCTACCAACAGACCGCCGAAATGCATGGATGAGCTGATGGATGATGTGGATTATTATCCGGAGGAATATTTGAATCGCCTGGCTCATGATGGTACCAATGGTCTTTGGATATATACCTATTTCAAGGAGCTACTGTGCTCAGAGTACTTTGAAGAATACGGAAAGGATTGGGAGAAACGCATTTCCAAGCTGAAAAAAGTGGTAGACAAGTGTGGAAGATACGGAATCAAAGTATATGTATTTGGCGTGGAACCCAGCTATCTCACTCCTAAAATGGCTGAGAAATACAGTGATGCAGTCGGTTATCCGGTTGACTGGGCCGGAGATACCCATTATACCTTATGTACCCATTCTGAGCGGGGAGAAAAGTATTGCGTGGAAGCTACGCAAAAGCTTTTTGAGCTTGTTCCTAATCTGGGCGGCATTATCGACATCACAGACGGAGAAAGGGTGACTGCCTGTAGCTCCATGCCGGATATGCATTTGTGTCCCCGTTGTGGCCAATATGCCAGGAGTCGGGTTTTGGCACGTAACACAGATCTTCTCAAGGAAGGTATGCGCAGAGCCGGAAGTAATGCGGAATTCATCAGTTGGACTTATGCCCACAGAGAATGGGAAATGAAAGATATTCAGGATTATATCCATTGCGGCCCGGCAGATGTGATGTATATGGAAAACTTTGAAGATAATGGATATGCATTACAGCTTGGTAAGACAAGACAGGCTATTGATTATTGGCTCTCTTACACAGGGCCGTCGCAGATGTTTGAAGGTGCGGCTCAGGCGGCAATGCAAGATGGCAAGCAGATGTTTGCCAAAATGCAGGTTTGTTGCTCTCATGAGCTGGCTACTGTTCCCTATATCCCGGTACCGGGCATTTTGTTTGATAAGTATGCAGCTGCACGTAAGTTGGGTACCACGGGTGTGATGCAGTGTTGGTATTTTGGGAACTATCCGTCTTTGATGAGTAAGGCGGCAGGTGAGCTTTCCTTTATGGATGATTTTTCGGATAAATATGGATTCCTTAAGGATCTGGCCGGCATTTATTATGGAAGTAAGGCGGAGGAAGCTGTACTTGCCTGGACACATTTTGAAAACGGTTATCGGAATTATCCAATTAATATTATGTTCAGCTATTATGGTCCTATGCATGATGGCGTGGTGTGGGATTTGGCATTGCTGCCTAAGAACAGACCTTTATCCAGGAGCTGGTTATTGATGGATGTGCCGGACGGAGACAGAATCGGGGAGTGTTTGCAGAGCGGACATACCCTGGATGAAGCTGTTTTACTGACAGGCATGATGAAAGAAGAGTGGAAAAAGGGAATGGAATTGCTTCCGGATGGTGAATCATGGGAGCAGAGCAGTGTGGCAAAAGCGTTGGACATTCTATTTGACAGTGGTCATCAGATCTTGAAGTTTTATGCATTGAGAGAGCGACTTGGAAGGAATGAGGCGGAGGTAGAAGCGCTTCTGAAAGAGATGGAGGCGATTGTAGATGCTCAGATAAAGTGCAGCAGAGATATGATCTGCCTCTGCGAGAATGATCCCAGACTGGGGTATCACTCCGAAGCAGAGGGGTATAAGTTTTTCCCCAAAAAGCTTTCCGACAGAATCGAGAAGCTGGAACAGTTGAAACAGACGGAATTTGTAGAAGTGAGACAGAGAATTGCCAAGGGAATGCCTGCCCTTGCCTATTATCAGGGTGAAGATGGAGGGAAGAAGTATGTCCTAGAAAAGAAAGCAATTTCAGAGGCTTCTTACGAGACAATTTCAGAAGCAGCTGCTTTCAGAGCATCTTATGATGAGGATAAGCTTTATATAGAGCTCACGGGTAAGGCAGAAAGCAAGTTTATGCTGTATTTTGAATATCAGCTGATGTGGCCGGCTCCAGGCATTTTGATTAAGGGCGGAGAGCTTAGTCTGACGGAATGTGCCATATCCCATCAGTCTGTTTTCGGAGAGAAGATTGACGAGGAGTTGGGTAAATATGAGCTTCTTTTGAGTGAACCGGATGAGGGGCATTATCTTTTGGCTATTTCCAGAGAGAAAGTGGGATGGAATCAGGACAGACCTATGAAGGCGAGAATAGAAGCGGACGGTATCTCCTGGATTAAGGAGGATGCGCCTGTGCATACATTAGGAAAAGAACAAGCTTCACCAGGAGAATTCGGGTGGTTTTTGCCGCTTACGAGATGAACCACAGATACTAATTTTTTACAGGAATTCTTACTTCGTCTTTCTCAGGCTGTAGTACATCACAAATTAGCAATGTGGATGTATATGTAACCGGAAGTAATTCTAAACCTAAATTATCATGTGGGAATTAGTATTTCATGTGGAAACATTGTCCGAAGAGGGCGAAATACTATATATGAATTGGGATAAAGCGTCAAAAATATTGGTAGCAGTACAAAAACGATATCAGTTAGAAGAAATATACATACTCCCAGTCCGCTCTGACTGGGAGTACAAGCAAAACAAACGGTTCCAACGTCCATAAAATGGCAGACAGTGGGCCAATGTCAAGATGCCGGGGGCAAAAGCCCCCGGCATCTTGACATTATCAGGCTTTTCTGCATATCGACAGATTTGAAGGCCACAGCAGCCTGTATACCTGGCTCAGTCAGATCGGTAAAAATGCGTGGATGAAGGAGTGTCGGCGTAAAAAGAGGTTTACGGATGCGGTGTGGGAGGAGGAAAGGCCTGCATCGGTCAGAACGCAGCCGGAAGAAAGTTTTTGCAAAAGGAAGAGTATCGAAGGGTATGGCAGGCTATTATGAAGTTGGAGGAACCCTATAAGGATGTTTTCATTCTCCATGCTTACGGAGAATGAAAACTGAGGGAGATTGCCCTGAGCTATGGAAAAACAGAAAGCTGGGCGAGAGTGACTTATTACCGTTATACGAAGATGAATTGTGTAGTCAAGCTACTCGTACTGCAGTCAAAGAGCATTTTCAGGAATGTGAGCAGTGCCGGAAACAGGCAGAGGAGATGCGGAAATTGTCTGCATACAATATAGAAGAGGAAATTTATCCTGAATCAGAGGAAGCAGCGGTGGTCAGAAGCTTTCGTAAAATTCACCGTAGATGGCTTCAGTCACTGCTCTGTGTATTTCTGATAATTCCCGTTCTGTTTTTGATTATCAATCAGTGGAGAGGCGAGGGAATATGTTTTACGAATCCGGATGATATCTGGGCTGTGCGCAGATTTGTGACTGTATTGGAAAAGAGAGATTTTGAAAAGGCTGCTACATGTATGAATTATGAGGAAATATATCTCAGATGGGAAGAACGAGAAGTGATCATATGGGAAAATCGCATATATAATCATGTAAGCCGTACCATGATTCCGGAAGAAATTTATAAGGAAGCTTATCCACAGATAGAACAGCAAGCTCTGGCTGAATATCATGAGTGGAAGAAGATATTTGAGAAATTTGCAAGTAAGACTTTGGAGGAGTATACGGAAAACGCACAGAAAGATTTTGTAGAGGATTGCACTCTCTATGCCAATAAGGGAATTACTTTTGAGAATACAGGCTATCAAGGAAGCTTTTGGACAGAAAAGTATGGTAATGAGACCTTTGAAGAGCGATCTTTAGAGGTCTTTTGAAGTTTTTATAGATTATCGTAAAAAATACATTGCATGTATAGTAACTAATACATTATAATAGAGAAAAAAGTGAGAAAAGTGAGGAACTTTATGTATATAGCATCAGAAAATCGTTACAACAATATACCCTACCATCGCACCGGCACCAGTGGTCTACTGTTGCCTGCGATATCTTTAGGATTGTGGCACAATTTTGGTGATACCCATTCTTTGGAAAATATGCGCAGGATGTGCTTTACTGCCTTTGATAACGGTATCACGCACTTTGATCTGGCTAACAACTATGGCCCCCCGGAAGGTGCCGCCGAGCTTAATTTTGGCCGTATTCTGAAAGAGGATCTGGGCGTATATCGGGATGAGCTGATCATCAGTACCAAGGCTGGTTATTGGATGTGGCCCGGCCCCTATGGTGAATGGGGAAGTCGTAAGTATTTGCTGGCCAGTCTGGATCAGAGTCTGAAGCGTATGGGGCTGGATTATGTAGATATTTTTTACCATCATCGTATGGATCCTAATACACCGTTGGAGGAGACCATGGGGGCATTGGCAACTGCTGTCCATTCCGGCAAGGCACTCTATGTAGGGCTATCTAACTATGATGGTGAGCATTTGGAACAAGCTACGTCTATCCTTAAGGAAATGAAAGTTCCTTTTGTGATCAACCAGAACCGCTATTCTATTTTTGACCGTACCATTGAAAAGAATGGTTTGAAGGATGCTTCGCAGAAATTGGGGAAAGGCATCATTGCATTTTCTCCTTTGGAACAGGGGTTATTGACAGATCGCTATCTAAAGGGAATTCCCGCAGACAGCCGTATCATGACCGATAACCGTTTCCTAAAGGAAAGTGCGTTGACGCAGGAGAAGCTTGGACAGATTCAAGCCTTGCATGATCTGGCGCTGCAACGTGGTCAGTCGCTGGCCCAGATGGCGCTGAGCTGGGTGCTGCGTGATGGTATTGTTACCAGCGTATTGATAGGAGCGTCCAAGCCTGGGCAGATTCTGGACAACATTAAGGCGGCGGAGAATACGGTATTTACAGCGGATGAGCTTCGGTTGATCGATCAGATCAGCTTAGGAAATTACACCGGGAGGCAGTAATGTCATGACACTAAGAGAACTGGAAATCGGTAAAAGTGCTGTGATCAGCACTGTGGGAGGAGAAGGCGCTTTGCGCCAGCATTTTCTGGATATGGGTATGATACCCGGAGCAGAGGTGAAGGTAGTGAAGCTGGCGCCCATGGGAGATCCCATGGAGCTTGAGATTCACGGATATGAGCTGACGATCCGTGTGGCAGATGCCCAGAAGATTGAGATCACACCGCTTGCAAAAGAAGGCCGTGAGCCCGAGAACAGGCGCATTCATAAGAAAATAGAACATCCCGGCCTGGGAGAGGAAGGGAAATATCATTGCACAGAGGATGAGAAGCCACTGCCACAAGGAACAGCACTGACCTTTGCTCTGGTGGGGAATCAGAACTGTGGTAAGACCACACTGTTCAATCAATTGACAGGAGCCAATCAGCATGTGGGCAACTTCCCCGGGGTGACAGTAGACAGGAAGGATGGAGCCATAAAGGGGTATCCCAATACGGTGGTCACAGACCTGCCGGGCATCTATTCCATGTCACCTTATAGCAGTGAGGAGATTGTTTCAAGGAATTTTGTGCTGGAGGAAAAGCCCACTGCCATTATTAATATAGTAGATGCTACCAATATTGAACGCAATCTGTACTTGACCATGCAGCTTCTGGAAATGAACATTCCCATGGTAGTGGCACTGAATATGATGGATGAGATCAGAGGTAATGGCGGATATATTGATGTGAATGCCATGGAGCACTTATTAGGAGTGCCAGTGATCCCTATCTCTGCTGCCAAAAATCAGGGCATTGATGAGCTGATCAAGCATGCAGTACATGTGGCTTATTATCAGGAGCGACCACTGAGGCAGGATTTTTGTGATGAAAGTAATCACAAGGGGGCCGTACATAGATGTATGCACGCGTTGATCCATTTGATCGAAGACCATGCCAAGGACGCCGGTATACCGGTACGATTTGCGGCAAGTAAGTTGGTGGAAGGGGATGAGCTGGTGCTTAAGGCCCTAAAGCTGGACCGGAATGAAGAAGAGATGGTGGAGCATATTGTTGCCCAGATGGAGGCGGAGCGGAGGCTTGATCGCAGTGCAGCCATTGCAGACATGCGCTTTGAATTTATAGAAAAGGTGTGTGGGCAGACTGTGACCAAGCCCAGAGAAAGTAAGGAACATGCCCGCAGCCGTAAAGTAGATCAGATTCTGACAGGAAAATATACGGCCATACCGGCGTTTATCCTGATCATGGTGGCGGTGTTCTTTCTGACCTTTAATGTGATCGGAGCCTGGCTTCAAAGTGGTATGGAAGTGTTAGTGGAGTGGCTGACAGGACTCATATTGAAAGCCATGGAAGCAGCCAATGTAAATGCGGCTCTTCAGAGCCTCTTTGCAGATGGAATTTTTGCGGGAGTGGGAAGTGTGATCAGTTTTCTTCCCATTATTGTGACGTTATTCTTCTTTCTGTCCTTGTTGGAGGACAGTGGATATATTGCCAGAGTGGCTTTCGTCATGGATAAGTTGCTTCGCAAGATTGGTTTGTCAGGGAGAAGTATTGTACCCATGCTCATCGGGTTTGGATGTACGGTGCCGGCAGTTATGTCCACCAGGACCTTGCCCAGTGAGCGTGACCGTAAAATGACCATTCTTTTGACGCCTTTTATGAGTTGCACGGCCAAACTGCCTATTTACGCTTTTTTCGTGGATGCCTTTTTCCCGAAAAACGGTGGATTGATCATGTCCGGGCTGTATGTGCTTGGAATTGGGGTAGGCATTTTAGTGGCTTTCCTGTACAAAGGCGTGCTGTTTAAAGGGGAAGCAGTTCCCTTTGTGATGGAACTGCCCAATTATCGGCTCCCCAGTACCCGGAATGTAATGCAACTTCTTTGGGAAAAGTCCAAGGACTTTTTACAGCGGGCTTTTTCCGTGATTTTGCTGGCTACCATCGTAATATGGTTCTTGCAGAGCTTTGATTTTCGGTTGAATATGGTGGCAGATTCTGAAGATAGTATTTTGGCTGCGGTTTCCGGGGTGTTGGCACCATTCTTTCAGCCGCTGGGGATTGGAGACTGGAGGATCTGCACGGCTTTGATCAGTGGATTTATGGCCAAGGAAAGTGTGGTTTCTACTCTAGAGGTTTTGTTTGAGGGTAATGTAACAGGAGCCATGACTTCACTGGGGGCAGCATCCTTGCTGGTATTCAGTCTTTTGTATACACCCTGCGTGGCAGCAGTTGCAGCTATCAGGCGGGAACTTGGGAATAAATGGGCTGTGGGCGTGGTGGTCTGGCAGTGCGTCATTGCCTGGGTGGCAGCGTTTCTGGTACGGGTGATCGGGATGTGGATTGGTAGATAAAAAAGGTGAAACTGAAAGGATTTTGACAGGATGAAAAATGAATCACAACAGACAAAACGGGCAGAGATGATGTTAAATGAACCTATTTCTAAGGTAATTCCCAAGATGGCCATTCCCACCATCGTGGCTTTTTTGATTAACTCCATCTACTCCCTGGCAGATACTTATTTTGTAAGCTCTCTGGGTACTAACGCAACGGCAGCGGTCAGCGTGAACTCTTCACTGGATCAGCTGATCATGATGGCCGGGTCTATGTTGGCGGTAGGTGCCAACAGTTATATCGCACGGCTTTTGGGGAAGGGAGACCGGCAAAAGGCCAATCAGGTACTCTCTACATCCTTCTTTCTGGCCATGGGGCTTGGGTTATTGTTGACTGTTTGGGGCAGTATTTTTATGACACCCATGGTGCGGCTTTTGGGCGCCACGCCTACCTGCGAGCAGTATTCCGTTGATTATGCCACTTATGTACTGTTGGCGGCACCGTTTATGGCTTCCAGTTTCGTCATGAATCAGTGTCTTCGAAGTGAAGGAAGTGCCATATTTTCTATGGTAGGTATGGGATTTGGAGGCATTTTGAACTGTGTGCTGGATCCGATCTTTATTTTTAACTTGGATATGGGAGTGGCAGGTGCTTCTTTGGCAACCGCTATTTCTAAGCTGGTCAGTTTTGTGATATTAATCTTTCCCTATTTGACCAGGCGTAGTATGCTGCACTTGTCTGTCCGGAATTTCCATGTTTGCAAAGATATTCTTTATAATGTTATCAGTGTAGGTTCCTCGTCCATGTTTCGTTCCGGGCTGGCAGTGCTGGCTGCGGTGATGTTGAATGATATGGCAGGCAATATCTCTGACTCGGTGCTTGCGGGTATCGGTGTTTGTACCAAGATCATGATGTTTCCTTTCAGTATCATACTTGGCTTTGGAACCGGATTTCAACCGGTGGCAGGATACAACTGGGGGGCAAAGCGTTATGACCGTGTGAATGAAAGCTATCGCTTCAGTGCTAAAATGGCAGTGATAGGTGCATTGATCATGGTGGTGATTCTGGCTATATTTGCAGACCCTATCATCGTTTTATTTGCCGGAACAGACCCGCAAATGCGGGAAATTGGCGTGATCTGCATGATTTCCCAATGCATTGCACTGCCCATCCATGCCTGGGTGGCTGTTGTTAATATGTTCTGTGCCGGGCTGGGCAACGCAAAAGGAGCTCTGGTCCTTTCCACCTCCCGTCAGGGCAGCTGCTTTATTCCTACCTTGTTCCTCATGTCCTGGGCGTTTGGTGCATACGGCATTGCTACGGTTCAGGCGGTGGCCGACATTTTATCATTGGCATTGGCAATTCCTATTCTCATAAATATGAAGAAGAAAATAAATCAGGCTGCTGCAGAATGGAAAAAAGAATCTTGATTTTAGGTAGTAAACGTAATATAATTATTTTATAGGATTTCAAAAACGAAAAGGAGACAAGTATTATGGGATTTTTAACTGGAAAGACAGCGATCATAACCGGTGCGGGCAGACCTACACCTCTGGCAGACGGAACTCCCGGATCTATCGGTTACGGTATTGCAACTGCTTATGCAAAAGAAGGAGCGAATCTGGTGATTACAGGCCGTAATGTACAGAAGCTTTTGGACGCTAAGGAGGAGTTGGAACGTCTGTATGGAATCAAGGTATTGGCTGTGCAGGCTGACGTGAATGCAGGTGCAGACAATGAGGCAACTGTTCAGAATGTAATCGATCAGACCATTGCAGAGTTCGGACGCATTGATGTGTTGATTAACAATGCACAGGCATCTGCATCCGGTGTGTCTATTGCTGATCATACCACAGATCAGTTTAATCTGGCTATGTATTCCGGATTATACTCGGCATTTTATTATATGAAAGCCTGCTACCCTTACCTGAAGGAGACCAAGGGTTCTGTGATCAACTTTGCATCCGGTGCAGGTCTGTTCGGTAATAAGGGACAGTGTTCTTATGCAGCTGCCAAGGAAGGTATCCGTGGTTTGACCCGTGTAGCTGCTACTGAGTGGGGGCCGGATGGCATCAATGTTAACGTAGTATGTCCTCTTGCATGGACTGCTCAGCTGGAACAGTTTGAGAAGGCTTATCCGGAAGCATTCAAAGCAAATGTACATATGCCTCCCATGGGACATTTCGGCAATACCGAGCTGGAAATCGGCCGTGTATGCGTACAGCTGGCATCTCCTGACTTTAAATATATGTCAGGCGAGACGCTTACACTGGAAGGTGGTATGGGTCTGAGACCGTAATTGAAAAATAGGAAAAAACCAATAGGAAAATAATAATGTCCGCTGCAGCTTTAACTGTGGCGGACATTGTTTTGCCGGGGCCCCCGGTCACTATTATATTTAGGTCTTATTTGGGCCTGCGAGCCTTACTTTTTGGTTCTGCGAGCCTTAAACGTTTCTACAATTTCAATCATCTCTTCCGATGGATTGGAGATCACAGCCGATCCGAAGATCTCACAGGCTGCATTCTCGCGTACATGTTCAATGGCAGCTGTGACAGAAGCAACGCTTCCGGTCACAAACACCAGTACATGGCCTCCACATTTGGTATCCTGTGTCACGTAGGAAACCTCTGCAATTTTTAACATCTGGTCCGTAATGATCACTGCGTTAGCAGATCCCAGGACTTCTACTAATCCGAATGCACTATATGACATATGTATCCCTCCTGAAACCTACTTATTAATGGTCATAGCGGCAGCCACTTCGGTTCCTTCTGTGGGTGAAGCTATGATGGTGTGAGAATAAATCTTTGAAATCGGTGCAGCTGTCTTTAACGCAGCTTCCATGGCAGCTTTTACGTCTGAAATAGTTCCACGCATTTTTACACAGGCACCTGATTTTAAACGATTTCTCTCAACTGATTGTATTTTGACTGAAGCGGCTTTCGCAGCAGCGTCCAATGCTACGAAGCAGGCACATTCGCTGTCCAACTCGAAGACGCCGATGGCCATTCCGTTATATTCGTTACTCATAATTCATTAACCTCTGCGTAATTTATAGCTGCCCAGTAAGCATACTACTGCAATGCCTGTAAGCCAGATCACCATATTAGATTCGCCTGTCTTAGGAACATCATCGTAGTCACCGGAAGTGGAACTGCTGCCCATAGAAGGAGTACTTGTGGAAGGAGCACTTGTGGCAGGAGCAGTGGTGCTGTAATTCTTGGGGTCAGTTCTCAGGGAACCATCTTCGATGCGAAGCGTATCTTTTGCGAAATTGTAAGCCTCATAATATACCTTGAAATTATCGTTGCCCTTTACATGACCGACTGTACCTACAACACCAATGGTTGCATTGATATCATTGGCACCCAGAATATTCAGGTTGGTTACATTGTTGTTCAGATTGCATATGCTTCTGTCGTAGACGTAGGCATTTTTAACATCACCATTGAGAACGCACAGACCATCATGCTGATAGTAATTGTCTACTCCCTTGGTGGAAATGATAATGGTATCAGCATTCAAGATCGTAAGGTTGGCCAGATGTGCATTGAAATCCATAGTGATATATGCGTCACCGTCGATTACAATGGTGTCACCATCCTTGATGTGGCTTAGCACATGGCTCAGAGGGCCATTATTATCCTTCTCATCCCATGCAGTGAGCTGCTGATATCTCCATTCCTTGTCTTCTTCCAGGTATTTCAGATAGTAAGTAATAGGTTCTTCAGCCTGAGCGGTGAGCGTCTGGGTGAAGAGTGGCAGTACGCAGAAGAGTGCTGCTGTGAATAAAGCTAGAGTTTTTTTGAGTCGTTTCATAGTGGTTTCCTCCTGATTTATATTTTTTATGATTGATATCTATTCTAAGGGAAGATAAGTATCTCCTCCTTCGATTTCTTTGGCAACTACCACAAATCGTCCGTTTGTCACATGATAGACACAGGTAGACAAGGTGATAAAATGATCTCCGAAATCGGCACTGACACCGGTATCGTATAACGACAGGGCTTTGATATTGTCGTAAAAGTCAAGGAATTCTTCCTCGGTATCTGCCTGGAAAAACTTATAAAATTTAAATACCTTGTCACTCTTTTTATACACTTGGGAGCGGAAGACTGCGATTACTTCATAATTGCGCTGACACTCCGGTGTATATAGTATGATCTGCTTGTGCTTCTCATAATAATTCTTGTCCTCATAATCAGTCAGGTTGCCAAACATGGCTCCGGACTTCATGTTGTGACCGTGGATGATCAGATTCGTGGTCAGTGGGTCTAAGGAACTGTCGGTATCCAGGATCAGGCAACCGTTTTTGTTCTCGGCCTTGTTAAAACCGCGGTACAGGTAGTAGTTCTCGTCCTCAGGTGTCCACATGACCGGATAGTCGATCACAGTGTCCGGTATCTTAAGCCAGGCAGCCATGTCATCATTGGCCAGATAACTGTCCGCATAAGGGTTGGCTACAGCGGGTATTTCTGTGGTCTCGGTGCTTTCAGTGAGATCTAAGACTGTGGATGAACTGTCGGTTTGAGCAGTACTATCAGGGGTATTGGGGGAGACCGTGGCTGCATCCGAAGAAGTAGCTTGGTCTGCATCTGCTTGTTCAATTTCCTCCTGTGCCATTGTCCGGAAAGCGTCAAGGATCTGCTCTGATTGGATGTCATCCTTTCTGTCATCCAGATAAATGATGCCCACGCCTATCAGACAGCCTAATGCAACACCTGCTAATATAATAGAAATAAGTTTATTTATACGTTTCATTATATTTCCTTTAATTCCTCATTTTGTTAATATTATACCTATTATTGTCGGACAAAGCAATACTTTTTTCTTATTTTTTCTTAAGAACACGTAATGGTGGGTGGTATAGAATTTGTGGTAAAGTGTCCAATGAATGGACTAAAACGCGAGGGGAATTAGAAAAAAACAAGCTTTATTACGAAAATATTAAAAAGATATTATTTGCAAAAAATGACTATGGATTTAGAGGAAAGTATGATATGATAAAGGTACAATAAAAAATAAATGGAAGTTATAGATAGATGAAAAATAGAGAGAAGAAGATGAATCAGATACATAAAAAATATACGGTGCCTGCATTGACGCTGCTTATGGCAGGTCTTTTAGTTGGGTGCGGTGAGGGCGAGAATCCGAGAACCATAACTACAGAGGTTATGATCTCTAAGGAGTCTTCTGCAGAATTAGAGGAACCTTCAACGGATGAGAAACCGTCTATTCCGGAATCTGCGGAAGGGACAAGTCAGGCAGAGGAGTCGATTACTGAACCTGAGCCGACGTATCCTGCTCTGAAGGCAGACGGCAGAAGTTGGGGACTGGCTTATCGAGAAACAGGTTTGCAGCCCTGGGGAAATGAAACTTCTAAAAATTTGGCGGCATATAATGCGTACTATGTGGGTGATGCCAACGAGAACGTGATTTATCTGACCTTTGATTGTGGTTATGAGAATGGCAATACGGATGCAATTTTGACAGCTTTGAAGAATCATGATGTGAAGGCAACCTTCTTCGTGACCGGCCATTTTCTGGAGACAGAAGCGGAGTTGACCAAGCGAATGGTTGAGGAAGGACATACAGTGGGAAACCATACCTACAATCATCCCGACATCACGAAACTTGACGAGGCTGCATTTAAGGAAGAATTGAACGCTATCAAGAAGAAGTTCAACGAGGTGACCGGTGCAGAAATTTCCATGTATTTCCGTCCGCCTGAGGGGAAATGTTATTCCCAGACATTGAAGTGGAGCAAGGATATGGGATATGCCACGATTTTGTGGAGTCTGGCTCATGTGGATTGGTACACAGACAATCAGCCAAAGCCTCAGGACGCCATTGCAATATTGACCAAGAGAATTCATCCGGGGGCGATTGTGCTGTTACATAATACTTCCAAAACCAATGGAGAGATTTTAGATCAACTGATCACGAAGTGGGAAGAGATGGGTTATACCATCAAGCCTTTGTCAGATTTGGTTGGCTGGTAATGGAAATATTGTTGCAATATGTCTTTCAATATGGCATAATGGAGAATGTGAAATTTTAAAAGGTGAGGAATCGTATGTATTATACATTTGATGGAAAGATCAGATACAGTGAGACCGATAGTGAAGGCAGATTGACATTGGCGGCTTTATTGAATTATTTTCAGGACTGTTCTACGTTTCAGTCGGAAATGTTGGGACTGGGCGTGAAGTATATGAAGGAGAAGCATTTGGTTTGGGTGTTGTCTTCCTGGCAGATTGTGGTGGAGCGTTATCCCATGCTTTGTGAGGACGTGCAGATTGGGACTTTTCCTTATGATTTTAAAAGTTTTTTGGGAAGCCGTAACTTCTTTATGAAAGATAAGGAAGGAAAATATATTGCAAAAGCAAACAGCTTATGGAGTCTGTTGGACACGGAGACCATGAAGCCGGTGGCAGCACCTAAGGATATGGTGGAGCGGTATGGACTGGAGCCTAAGCTTGAGATGGATTATGCATCGAGAAAGATCAATGTTCCTCAGGGCGGTATGCAGGGAGAAACCATTATTGTAAAGAAACATCATCTGGATACGAATCATCATGTAAATAATGGACAGTATGTAACTATGGCCATGGATTGCCTGCCGGATGGATATGTGGGAAAATGTGGAGTCCGTCAGCTTAGAGCCGAGTATAAGATGCAGGCATTTTTAGGAGACAAGCTGTATCCCTACATTGTGGAAGCCGAGGACGGGATGAAAGTGTCGCTTCGCAGTGAAGAAGGGAAGCCATATGTAAATGTGGAATTTGGGTAGGGTGACTTAGAAACAAATTTGATACACTTATGCAACAAAATAGTATGATGAACGGACATATAAAGGAGCAGTCATGATCAGATTAGGTGAAACGCAGAAGCTGGAAATTGTAAAGATAGTAGAATTCGGGGTATATGTAGCCCCTTCCAAAGAGCAGGAGGATGAAAAAATACTGCTACCCATGAAGCAGGTGCCTCAGGGCAGTAAGGTGGGAAATCAGATAGAAGTATTTGTCTATCGTGATTCCAAGGACCGTCTGATCGCCACCACCAATGTGCCTAAGCTTCAGATGGGCAGTGTGGCTGTGCTTCGGGTGGCACAGACCGGTAAGTTCGGGGCGTTCTTGGACTGGGGATTGGAGAAGGACCTAATGCTTCCTTTTAAGCAGCAGACCAGAAGGGTACATGAGGGTGAAGATGTGCTGGTGTCCATGTATATCGATAAGAGTGGCAGACTATGCGCTACCATGAACGTGTATCCTGACCTTTTGAGCAACAGTCCGTATCACAAGGAAGACAAGGTCACCGGGCGAGTATACCAGATCAGTCAGGAATTTGGTGCATTCGTGGCGGTGGACAACCAATACTCTGCACTGATACCCAAGCGCGAGCTGTATGGCAAGGTGGAGATCGGACAGGACATTGAAGCCAGAGTAGTGGAGGTGCTGGAGGATGGTCGTCTTACTTTGAGCATTCGGGAGAAAGCCCATGTGCAGATGGAGAAGGACGCAGAAGAAGTCTTACGCATTATTGACAGCTATGACGGTGTCCTTCCTTTCAATGACAAAGTATCTCCGGAGATCATCAAGAGAGAGACCGGCATGAGTAAAAATGAGTTCAAAAGGGCCGTGGGGAACCTTTTAAAGGCCGGAAAAATCGAAATTACGGAGAAAGTGATCCGCAGAAAATAAATTTGTAATAAAAAACTAAAAAATGCATAAAAAACTCTTGCAATTTTGTCGGATTTTTTGTAAATTTGTATTAAAGCGATTATTAGGCAAAAAACTAATTTTTTCGGCAAAAAAGTCGGTTAAAGGAGCGGGGTTTTTTATGATTTCAAATCAGATTTTACAGAACACGATCGATGGATTGAAAGGAATCGCCAGAGTAGAACTCTGTGTGATGGATGTGGATGGCAAGGAAGTGGCAGCAACCATGGACCTGAGCCATTGTTCCAGGGCAACAGTGGATTTTGCAGTATCACCGGCTGATTCTCAGGAGATTCAGGGGTATCAGTATTTTAAGATCTTTGATGAGCAGCAGTTGGAGTACATATTGGTTGTGAGCGGCAGTGGTGAAGATGTTTACATGGTGGGCAAGATGGTGGCTTTCCAGATTCAGAATCTGCTGGTGGCATACAAAGAGCGTTTTGATAAAGATAACTTTATCAAGAATCTCTTACTGGACAACCTGCTTCTGGTGGATATCTACAGTAGGGCTAAGAAGCTGCACATTCAGACTGACATTCCCCGTGTGGTTATGATCGTGGAATGTGAGAATGGCAGAGACAATAATGCTTTGGAGCTGACCAGAGGTCATTTTGGTGCCGCCGGCAAGGATTTTGTGACAGTAGTAGACGAGAATAGTGTCATTATCGTGAAGGATCTGTCTGAAGTCGTTGCTAACCGGGAGATTGAGAAGGCTGCTGAAAACTTGCAGAGCAGTCTGGAGAAAGAAGGACTCCGGAATGTGAGAATTGCTTACGGTACCGTGGTACGTGAGATCAAAGAAGTGAGCCGCTCTTACAAAGAGGCCAAGATGGCGTTGGATGTGGGCAAGATTTTCTTTGATGAGAGAAATATTATCGCTTACAACCAACTGGGAATCGGCAGGCTGATCTATCAGCTTCCTATTCCGCTGTGTAAAATGTTTATCCGGGAGATCTTCGGAGGAAAGAGCCCGGACGATTTTGACGAAGAGACATTAACTACCATTGATAAGTTTTTTGAGAACAGTTTGAATGTGTCTGAGACTTCCAGACAACTGTTTATCCATAGAAACACACTGGTGTATCGTCTGGATAAATTGCAGAAGAGCACAGGATTGGATCTTAGAGTATTTGAAGATGCGATCACGTTTAAGATCGCTATGATGGTAGTAAGATACATGAATTATATGGAGAACTCTCAGTATTAACAGGAGATACTATGGCGAACAAGGAATTTTTAAGAAGAAAACAAGAGAAGATCATGGAAGAAAACGGTATTATTTATCTGGAGAATGTGAGCAAATCTTATTCTACCGGATCCCCGGCCATCAATGATATCACACTTTCGATCAAGCAGGGTGAGTTTGTTTTTATCGTGGGAGACAGTGGTTCCGGTAAGTCTACATTGATCAAGCTTCTGCTGCGTGAGCTGACGGCCACCAGTGGTACCGTATATGTGATGGGGCAGGATCTGGCTGCGTTAAAGCATAGACAGATTCCTAAGTTCCGGCGTAATCTGGGCGTGGTGTTCCAGGATTTCCGCCTGCTGAACGACAGGAATGTCTATGAAAATGTAGCTTTTGCCCAGCGTATCATAGAGACACCCATTAATGAGATTCGCAGAAATGTGCCTACCATTCTGGCAACGGTAGGTCTTGCGGGCAAATATAAAGCAAAAACCAAGCAATTATCCGGCGGTGAGCAACAGAGAGTGGCTTTAGCCAGAGCATTGGTGAATCGTCCGTCGATTCTTCTGGCTGATGAACCTACAGGTAATTTAGATCCTAAGAATTCCTGGGAAATTATGCAGCTGTTGGAGGAAATTAATGAGCAGGGAACTACAGTCATCGTAGTCACCCATAACAGAGAAATTGTAAATGCCATGCAGAAGCGTGTCATAGCTATGAAGAAGGGCATTATTGTCAGTGATCAGGAGGAAGGTGAATACATTGATGAAGATTAGTACGATTATCTATACCATTAAGCAGGGCTTTGTGAATATCTTCCGTAACAAATGGTATTCCCTGGCATCTGTGGCAACTATTTCAGCCTGTCTTTTTTTGCTGGGATTGTTTTATGCGATCATGACCAACTTTCAGCATATGGTGCAGACTGCAGAGGAGGAAGTGTGCGTCTCTGTTTTCTTCGTGGAAGGGACTACAGAAGAACGTATGAAGCAGATTCAGGGCATGATCGATGACCGCAAGGAAGAGGTATTACGAACGGAATTTATCTCTGCCACGGATGCCTGGAAAGAGTTTAGCAAGGATTATTTGAGAGGTTATGAAGACGGATTTACTGAAAATCCCTTGGCCGGACTGGACAGAATTGATGCTTATATGACTGATGTGGCAAAACAGGAAGATCTGGTTACCTATATCGAATCCATCTCCGATGTGGATCATGTAAACAAGTCTATCGTGCTGGCCAATACCTTAAGTGGTGCCAATATGCTCATCGCTTATGTGTCTGTAGGTATCATAGCGATTCTGCTGGCAGTCAGCATCTTCCTGATCAGCAACACGGTAGCGATTGGCATCTCCGTGCGCAGTGAAGAGATCAACATTATGAAATATATCGGTGCAACGGACTTCTTTGTAAGAGCACCTTTTGTGCTGGAAGGAATGCTCATCGGTCTTGCAGGTGCTGCAGTGCCCCTGCTTATGATCCACAGCTTATATAATAAGGTGCTTGCCTATGTGACAGAGCGTTTTACCATGCTCACCAGTATCCTGAACTTTCTTTCGGTGGAAGAGATTTTCAAGCTGCTTTTGCCGGTATCTCTGATCGTAGGTGTGGGAATTGGGTTCCTGGGAAGTATTGTAACGGTAAGAAAGCATTTGCATGTATAAAACGAAAGTTTGAACAGTTACAGTGAGGTAAGATGAAGAGAAGAGTGATATTTTGTGCTGCACTGCTTCTGGTGTGTACCATGATGTCAGATGCAGCACTTTCAGTGAAAGCAAGTAGTACATCCAATATGACTTCTGAAAGCATTAAGCAGATGGAGGCGCAGATCAAGGATGCCAAGAAAGAAAAAGACAGCCTGAAGAACAACATCACCAATCTGGAGAAAATTAAAAAGGAACTGGAAGCGGAGAAGGGTAGTCTGAAAAATTATGTATCCAAGCTGGATCAGAATGTGGCTGACATGGAACATAATATTACCTATTTGCGGAATCAGATCACAACAAAGGAAGCCGAGATCACCCAGACTCAGGCTGAGCTGGAAGCAGCCCGGGAGACAGTGGCAAAACAGTATGATTCCATGCGTACCCGCATAAGATTTATGTATGAGGCCAGTTCCATTGCTTCGATATGGGAATTATTGGCATCTTCTGACAGTATCGGTGATTTTCTGAACAAAGCAGATTATATTAACAGCATCTATGCTTACGACCAGAAAATGTGGGAAGAATATCAGATGAACTGTGAATATATAAAACTGTGCAAGGAAGGGCTGGAGCTGGAGAAGGAAATCCTGGACGGCCAGAAGAAGAGCGTGGAAGAAGAACAGGCCCGTGTGGAAGAATTGATCTCCCAAAAAAACAAGGAAATCATCAGTTACGAGACAGACATCAAAAATAAACAGAAGGCGATCAAGGAGTACGAGCAGGATATTGCCGAGCAGAATGAGATCATCTCCCAGCTGGAGAAGGCAGTGACGGAAGCCAAGAAAAAGCTGCAGCACCAGAATGCGCTGAAGTATGATGGTGGCATGTTCACTTTTCCTTTGGAGTCCTATACCAGAATCTCAGATGATTATGGGGATAGAATCCACCCCACTCTCAAGGTGCCCCAGTTTCACAATGGTGTAGACTTTGCAGCGCCTAAGGGAACACCTATTTATGCGGCTTATGACGGACAGGTGATCGCGGCTACCTACAGCTCTACCATGGGCAATTATGTGATGATAGACCATGGAGATGAGCTGTATACCATCTACATGCATGCTTCCAAGCTGCATGTGTCCAGAAATGATGTGGTGGTGGCAGGAGAGAAGATCGCCGAAGTGGGAACCACAGGAAGGTCTACCGGCAATCACCTGCATTTCAGTGTGCGGTTGAAGGGATCTTACGTGTCCCCATGGAATTATCTGTCAGAATAAAATAAATAGGAACCAGCGCCCCGGGAAATTGGAAGGTGTAAGAAAGAAACGTGTAAGGAGTCTGCGGATATGGAACCAAATATGGATAACCCGGAAAGTTATTATCATGAGGATATAGTAGCAGCCAAACAGGCTGAGGAGGAATTTGCTAAAGCCAGGGAGCTTGCCATAGCTACAGAGCGTATGCGAAAGGCAAAGCGCAAGTCATTTATTGGTGGTCTGGTAACAGGTGTGTGTCTGGTTTTGGTAGCAGTGTGTGGAGTCTGTGCAGGTGCGAGTGTGCAGAGGCTGATCGCAGCAAAGAATAATGGTGTCAGTATGCCGGGCTCGGCCGGGACAGAATATGATACCATGGTCACCCCGGAAATGCTCCAGAAGATGCAGGCCATAGAGTTCCTGATCAGGCAGAATTATTATAAAGACGAGGATATCAGTGCCAAAGCTTTGGAAGAAGGGGTCTACAGTGGTATGATCGCTTCTTTGGGAGATATGTATTCGGATTATTTTACCCAGGAGGAGCTGGAAGCGCTCATGCAGCAGACCCAGGGCATTTATTATGGTATCGGTGCAGGAGTGAGTCTGGATACCACCACAACTTATCCCAAGATCATCAAAGTATATGATGGAACTCCTGCTCAGGAAGCAGGTCTTCGGGAGGAAGATATTATCTATGAAGTAGACGGTGAGAACACCTATGGTCTGGACCTGACAGAAGTGGTGTCCAGAATCAAGGGGGACGAGGGCACCTGGGTAAATCTGACCGTTGTGAGAGATGGAGAGACAGACTACCTGAGTATTGATGTACAGCGTCGCAAGGTAAATATCCCTACAGTGGAATTTGAGATGCTGGAAGACGGCATGGCTTATATTATCATTTCAGAATTTGATGATATTACAGTGGATCAATTTACAGAGGCTTTGGCTATGGCCAGAGGAGGCGGCATGAAGGGCTTGATACTGGATCTGCGTGGTAATCCCGGCGGCAGCCTGGATGCGGTGGTAAAGATTTCCCAGAAAATATTGCCGGAAGGATTGATCGTATACACGGAAGACAAATATGGGCAGCGCAGAGAATACTTCTGTGATGGAACCAAACAGTTGGAGGTACCTTTGGTGGTTCTGGTCAATGGCAACTCGGCATCGGCTTCTGAAATTCTGGCGGGAGCTGTGAAGGATTATGAGATTGGAACGTTGGTGGGAACTACCACATATGGGAAGGGGATTGTACAGTCAGTGATTCCTATGAGTGATGGCTCAGCGGTGAAAGTGACTATCAGCAGTTATTTTACGCCCAATGGGAATGATATCCATGGTACCGGAGTGGAGCCGGATGTGGAGTGCGTGTTTGATGGAGAGGCTTATTATACAGATCCCGGGAGGCCGGATAACCAGCTGGAGAAGGCGAAAGAGGTGTTGAGTTCCCTGCTGAAATAGCGTGGCACGCCCCTGAGGTAAAGTAAAGGGCAAAGCCCAAAATGGCAAGACTTGCGCGCAAAGCGTGCTCAGACATATTGCCATTTTGGGCTTTAACATTTCCGTTTCAGCCGGCTCACGTCCTTGGGGCTGTTACTAGGAAATGGGTGGAAGTTATTTTTTTTTATTGAAAGGCTATAAAAAATGTGTTAAAATGTTTAAGATTGTAAATTATTTGTAATTGTAGAAAGATGTGTTTGAGAAAGGATTAAGAAATGAACAAGGAAAAAGAATTTAAACCGTATATACCGGCTGATAAAGTAGTTCCGGAGCTGACGGTGACCTCCATTGTGCTTGGTGTGCTTTTAGCGGTGATCTTTGGTGGTGCCAACGCTTATTTGGGACTTCGCGTGGGTATGACTGTGTCAGCGTCTATTCCGGCGGCGGTAATCTCTATGGGTATTATTCGCTTTGTGTTAAGGCGTGACTCGATCCTGGAGAATAATGTGGTGCAGACTATTGGCTCGGCAGGAGAATCGTTGGCAGCAGGTGCGATCTTTACCATGCCGGTACTTTTTATGTGGGCCAATGAAGGGCTGGCGGACAAGCCGGGACTTGTGGAGATTGCTTTGATCGCACTGTGCGGCGGTATCTTAGGTGTGCTTTTCATGATACCTTTGCGGAATGCCTTGATCGTGCAGGAGCATGGGACGTTGCCTTATCCGGAAGGTGTGGCTTGTGCAGAAGTGCTTCTGGCCGGAGAAAAAGGTGGTTCTTCTGCCAAAACAGTATTTTCCGGTCTGGGTATCGCAGCAGCGTATAAGTTTATCGCTGATGGCCTGAAGCTGTTCCCCAGTGAGGTAGATTATTCTATCAAGGCTTATAAAGGATCCGGGATCGGTGCGGATGTACTTCCGGCTCTTGCAGGTGTGGGTTATATCTGTGGATTAAAAGTATCATCGTATCTTTTTGCGGGCGGTACTGTTGCATGGTTTGTGATTATGCCGCTGCTCTCCTCCTTCGGTGGGCCGGAGATTGCAGAGCTGGGCACCTGGGATCTGTGGAGCAACTATATCCGTTACATTGGTGCCGGTGCTGTGGCAGCAGGAGGTATTATCAGTCTGGTGAAATCTCTGCCCATGATCGTAAGTACTTTTGCCAAAGCCATCAAAGCCATGGGTTCTAAGGCCACTGAGACAAACCGTCTGAGCAGGGACCTGCCTATGCTGTTTGTGTTATTGGGAATCGGTGCCTGTGCCATTGCTATGTGGCTGATTCCGTCCATTCCTGTGACCTTGTTTGGTGCTGTTATCATTATTGTATTTGGTTTCTTCTTTGCCACTGTATCTTCCAGAATGGTAGGTATCGTGGGAAGCAGTAACAATCCGGTTTCTGGTATGGCTATTGCCACCCTGCTGATCGCTTCCATGCTTTTAAAGGCAACGGGCATGATCAGCGTAGATGGAATGATCGCAGCCATTGCCATCGGTTCCGTCATCTGTATCATTGCCGCTATGGCAGGTGATACGTCTCAGGATCTAAAGACAGGCTATATCGTAGGCTCCACACCTGTGAAGCAGCAGATTGGCGAGCTGATCGGTGCTGTAGTGTCAGCCATTGCCATCGGAGCGATCCTGTACCTGTTCAACGAGGCATGGGGATTCGGCAGTGCGTCAATTTCTGCTCCACAGGCGTCCCTGATGAAGATGGTGGTAGAAGGTGTGTTTGGCGGCAATCTTCCCTGGAATCTGGTATTTGCCGGTGCAGGCCTTGCCATTGTCATGGAGATCTTGGCAATTCCGGTTCTGCCCTTTGCAGTAGGACTGTACTTGCCCATTCACTTAAGTACCCCTATGCTGGCAGGGGGTCTGATCCGTTACTACTTTGAAAAGAGAAAAGCCAAGACATTGTCCGAAGATGAAAGAAAAGAACAGATTGACAAGGGTGTTCTTTACTCCTCCGGTCTCATCGCCGGCGAAGGTCTGGTAGGTATCCTGCTTGCAGTCCTGGCTATTATCAAAGTAAATGGTCAGTCAGTGGGCGATATCATCAACATCTCCGACACTGTGAACCTGGGAAATATCGGCGGTCTGGTATTCTTTGCAATCCTCTGCGGTACGCTTTGCTACGCAATTGCAAAGAAGGACAAGAAGAAAGCCTAAGGAGAGTGCATGGCGAAGCAAAAAGAGAATTATTTGGATTATATACCCAAGCATAACGAACGGTTCTCATGGGAGGAGAAAGAGAATGGCTTGGTGGTGGTCAAAGTGGCCAATACCGGCTTCTTCAACCGCATTGCCCAGCTGATCTTCCGCAAGTCTAAGTTCTCCTATATTGACCTGGATGAATTCGGGTCCTTTGTCTGGACACAGATAGATGGACAGCGAACTGTATATGAGATTGGACAGGGTGTTAGAAATAAGTTTGGGGACAAGGCAGAGCCCTTGTATGAGCGACTGGCAAAGTTTATTACCGTGCTGCGGAATAATGCTTATGTGGTTTATGTAAATAAAATCAAGAAATAAAGAGCTGTGGGCTAGTCCCACAGCTCTTTATATATCCTGATCACATCTTCTTTCGTTGCTTTTCTGGGGTTGGTAGCTGTGCAGCTGTCCAACAGTGTGGCTTCTGCCATGTCGTCAATTTTTTCCATGTATTCTTCTTCTGTAATGGTACCCAGTTGAGAAATCGACAGGGGAATGTCCATCTCTTTGAGCATGAACTGAACCCAGTTCACCAGGGAGCGGACAGTCATGATTTTGTTGTAGCTGCTTAGGCCCAGTATCTGGGCGACAGTGGCGTATTTCTTTACTGCCGGGAGGTATTCCGGGCGGCTTTTACTGTGTTTGTTGATATCACTGTTAAATTCGATGATATGGGGCAGCAGCATAGCATTGGCGCGGCCGTGAGGAATGTGGAACATGGCGCCCAGCTGGTGAGCCATGCCGTGGTTTAATCCCAATGAGGTGGAGTTAAAAGCCAGTCCGGCCAGGCAGGAGGCTACGTGCATCTTCTGTCTGGCATGGGTGTCGTTGCCGTCCAGATAAGCTCGCAGCAGAAACACACCACAGATTTCAATGGCCTTTTCGGCAAGAGCGGTGGCAAATTCGTTGCGCTCGGTGCTGACGCAGGCTTCCAGGGCGTGGGTGAAGACATCCATGCCGGTGTCGGCGGTGATGGCAGGAGGGACACTTTTGACCAGTTCGGCGTCCAGTATAGTCTCTTCCGGGGTCAGTGACTTGGACACCAGAGGAACTTTGCGCTCTGCTGCCCGGTCGGATACCACTGCAAAAGAAGTGACTTCGGAACCGGTACCGCTAGTGGTGGGAATGGCGATCAATGGGACTTCTCCATAATTCTCTATTTGCAACGCGAATTCACGGATTGCCTTGGAGGAATCAATGGCGGAACCACCGCCCACTGCCACGATGGCTTCCGGTTTGTAGGTCAGCATCTTTTTGACTCCCAGACTAATCTTGTCGATAGGCGGATCCGGCACCACTTCTTTGAACAGATCATATGTAATGCCGGCTTCATCCATGGGATTTGTAATCATTTGGATCATGCCGCTTTGTACTACAAAGGGGTCAGTGATGATCAATACTTTGTGGTAAGGGATCTCTTTCAGGTGATCCAGTGCCTGTTCACCAAAAAATATTTTGGTCTTTATTTCAAAACTTTTCATAGCGTATTACCTCCTGTCTGATTTTTATAAGATTCCAAACCGTCCTTCCCTTCTTTGGTCACCGGCTTCAGCCATTTTCTGGATTTAAAATGTCTCATACACAGGATTACCTTTGGAATATCCTCGGCAAGATAAGCTGTGGCTACCACGGCAATAAAAGGCAGGTGCAGCAAATTAGCGGCTGCCCAGGTGGCAGGGATGGCCACCAACCATAGGGAAAGCAGGTCGCAGATCATACCTGTGATGGTATCTCCGCCGGAACGGAAGATGCCCACTATCTGCACATAAGTGATATTTCTGAAAGCCACTTCCAGACCGCAGAAAACAGTGACTGCCAGGGCAGTCTGTATAGTAAGTTGTGAAAGATTATCTCCCATGGCAAATACGGAAACCAAGGGGTGGCGGAAGGTGATCATCAGTCCGCCGATCAGTAGTCCGGCCAAAGGCAGCAGGAAGGAGAAACGGTTGGCATCCTGCAGTGCCCGGCTGATCTTGCCCTGTCCTACGGATTTGCCTACCATGATCACGCAGGCGTTGCCCAGCCCCACATAAAAGGCAAAACAAAGGTCTGCAAATGTCTTATATACAGTCATACCTGCATAATATTCGTAACCAATGTTAGAATAAATCATATTCAGGCATACAATCCCCAGAGACCAGCCACCTTCATTGACAAGTACCGGAAGGGCACGCCTGATAAAGGCAAAGAGATCTCTTAGATGAAAGGCGGTCAGTTCTCTCATAGGACCTATCAACAGATTCTTCTGAATGCAGGAGATCAGGATCAAAAGAACCGGTCCCATCCATGCGGAGATGCAGGATGCGATGGCAGCACCGGCAACGCCTAGCTGAGGCATTCCCAATTTACCAAAGATCAGACCGTAGTTCATCACTGCATTGGCCACGGTGGTGACCATGGATACGTATAGAGGGGCTTTTACCTGCTCTGTGTTTCGAAGAAGCGTTGCCAGTACATTGGTCAACATAGTGGCCGGGTAGGAGAAGCAGATGATTTTCAGATAGCGGCTGCCTATGGCAATGACTTCCGGATCTTTGTTAAAAAGGCTTATGATAAATTCCGGCGCAGCCAAAGCAAGGGTCATAAAGCCGCCGGCCAGCAGGAAAACCAGTATCAAAGCCATTCCCAGAACCCGGCGGATGCCTTTGATATCCCGGATACCCCAGTACTGGGAGACAAAGACGGACATGCCGGAGCACAGACCAAAGCCTAAGAGCATGGCAAGCCAACCCCATTGTCCGGCCATACCTACCGCCGAGAGCGTGACATCGCCAAGCTGAGAGACCATCAAAGTGTCCACCAGCTGAAAAGAACTGGTGAGCACATTTTGTAACGCTATGGGCAGGGCCAGAGTTAATGTGACCCGCCAAAAGGGCTTATCGCCCAGATAATTTGTAAGCTTCATATCAATACCTTTCATAAGAGTTTTGTCAACTTCATTGATTATATCATGGGAGTTTGGAGGGCGTCAATATAGTACTGTGTTTAAAGAACGAATGTTCTGAAAGGGCTATACTTTTTTGGGGCTTTGTGGTATACTTTAATAGATGTTTTTTCATTAGTTTTGGAGGAGGCTTTTATGCAAGAGGCACAGAAATGCTTTAAACTTCATTCAGAATATAAGCCTACGGGTGACCAGCCCCAGGCTATTAAAGCACTGGTGGATGGTTTCAAGGAAGGCAATCAATTTCAGACTTTACTAGGGGTTACGGGTTCTGGCAAGACCTTTACCATGGCCAATGTGATAGAGCAGTTAAATAAGCCGACTTTGGTAATAGCGCACAATAAAACTCTGGCAGGGCAGCTCTACGGCGAGTTTAAGGAGTTTTTTCCGGAGAATGCGGTGGAGTACTTTGTGTCCTACTACGATTATTACCAACCTGAGGCCTATGTTCCCTCCTCAGACACCTACATTGCCAAGGACTCCTCTGTCAATGACGAAATCGATAAGCTGCGGCTGTCGGCCACGGCATCCTTGACGGAGCGTAGGGATGTGATCGTGGTGGCCAGCGTGTCCTGTATCTACGGTCTTGGTAGCCCGGATGAGTATATGCAGATGATCGTGTCATTGCGCCCGGGGATGATCAAGGACAGGGATCAGGTGCTTCGGGAGTTGATCGATATCCAATATAACCGGAATGAGATGGATATTCAGAGGGGAACGTTCCGGGTAAGGGGCGATGTGGTGGAGATTTATCCGGCTCAGGGTGGTGATTATCTGATCAGGGTGGAATTCTTCGGGGATGAGATCGACAGGATCACAGAGGTGGAGCCGCTGACAGGCAGAGTGCATGCGGAACTGAAGCATATTTCCATCTTTCCGGCGTCCCATTATGTGGTCAGTCAGGAGAAGATCAAGCAGGCCTGTGACAATATTGAGCAGGAGATGCAGCAGCGAGTCCGTTTTTTTAAGGGAGAGGACAAGTTGTTAGAGGCTCAGCGGATCAGTGAGAGGACAAATTTTGATATTGAGATGCTTCGGGAGACGGGGTTTTGTTCGGGGATTGAGAATTATTCCAGGCACTTGAATGGGACAGAGGCGGGAGAACCGCCTAAGACGCTGATGGATTACTTTGGGGATGATTTTCTGATCATTATTGATGAGTCCCATATGACCATTCCTCAGATACGAGGGATGTATGCAGGTGATCGGTCCAGGAAGAACACGCTGGTGGATTATGGCTTTCGCCTGCCTTCGGCATTGGATAACAGGCCCCTGAATTTCGAGGAATTTGAAGGGCATATTGATCAGATGATGTTTGTATCGGCCACACCGTCGGTGTATGAGGAGGAGCATGAGTTGCTTCGGACGGAGCAGATTATCCGGCCTACGGGGCTTTTGGATCCGGAGGTGGATGTGCGGCCGGTAGAGGGACAGATTGATGATTTGATCGCAGAAGTAAAAAAGGAGACTTCGAGGCATAATAAAGTATTGATTACTACGCTGACCAAGCGGATGGCGGAGGATCTGACTGATTATATGAAAGAGGTGGGGATCCGGGTGAAGTATCTGCATTCGGATATTGATACGCTGGAGCGGGCGCAGATTATTCGTGACATGCGTCTGGATGTGTTTGACGTGTTGGTGGGGATCAATCTTTTAAGGGAAGGGCTGGACATTCCGGAGATTTCCCTGGTGGCGATCCTGGATGCAGATAAGGAAGGTTTCTTACGAAGTGAGACCTCTCTGGTGCAGACCATCGGGCGTGCAGCCCGTAACGCGGAGGGGCATGTGATCATGTATGCGGATATGATCACGGATTCCATGCGGGCGGCGCTGGATGAGACTGAACGTCGCCGCAAGATCCAGATGAAGTATAATGAAGAGCATGGAATTACCCCGCAGACTATTAAGAAAGCTGTGAGAGATTTGATCAGTATCTCCAAGGAAATCGCCAAGGAAGAGGTGCGGTTTGAGAAGGATCCGGAATCCATGGACCGGAAAGAACTGGAGAAACTGGTGGCAGAGGTACAGAAAAAGATGCAGAAGGCGGCAGCGGACCTGAACTTCGAGGCGGCAGCCGAGCTGCGTGATAAGATGATTGAATTAAAGAAACGGTTGCAGGACATGGATGGGTAAGTGATGTCAAAACGCCGGGTTATGGATGGACAGGTTAGAGAAACAGGCGAAAGGAACAAATAGAATGGAAGAAGTCAAGAAGATGCGCCCCCGGGAGTATATTAAGATTCGGGGCGCACATGAAAATAATTTAAAGGGAATCAATGTAGACATTCCCAGAAATGAGTTGGTTGTCTTGACCGGTATGTCGGGCTCCGGCAAGTCTTCCCTTGCTTTTGACACGATTTATGCAGAAGGCCAGCGGCGTTACATGGAGTCTCTGTCTTCCTATGCAAGGCAATTTCTGGGGCAGATGGAGAAGCCTAACGTAGAGCGGATAGACGGTTTGTCACCGGCCATTTCCATTGATCAGAAGTCTACCAATCGTAATCCCAGGTCCACGGTGGGGACTGTTACGGAGATTTATGATTATTTCAGACTGTTATATGCCAGAGTTGGTATTCCTCATTGCCCCAAGTGTGGGCATGTGATCGCCAAACAGTCTGTGGATCAGATGGTGGATCAAATCATGGAGATGGGTGAGGGGACCAAGATCCAGCTGCTTGCGCCGGTGGTGAAGGGCCGTAAGGGTGAGCATGTGAAGGTGCTTGACCGTGCCAAGAGAAGCGGTTATGTACGTGTGCGCGTGGACGGCAGCCTCTATGAACTGACAGAGGAGATCAAGCTGGATAAGAATATCAAGCATAATATTGAGATTGTGGTGGATCGTCTGGTGGTGAAGCCGGGGATTGAGAGGCGTCTGACAGACTCTATTGAAAATGTGCTGGAGCTGGCAGAGGGGCTTATGGTGGTGGATGTGATCGGAGGAGAGCCGGTGAACTTCAGCCAAAGCTTTTCCTGCCCTGATTGTGGGATCAGTATTAGCGAAGTAGAGCCCAGAAGCTTTTCTTTTAATAACCCGTTTGGTGCCTGCCCGGTTTGTTTTGGATTGGGGTATAAAATGGAATTTGATGTGGATCTGATGATTCCGGATCAGTCAGTGAGCATCAATGATGGAGCCATTGCGGTCATGGGATGGCAGTCCTGTACCGACAAGGGCAGTTTTACCCATGCTATTTTGCAGGCACTTTGTAAAGAATATCATTTTGATCTGGATACGCCTTTTGCCCAATATCCGGAGAAGATTCAGCATGTGCTGCTCCATGGAACCGGAGGCAAAGAGGTGGATGTGCATTATCAGGGGCAGAGGGGGAAGGGTGTGTACCCTGTGGCCTTTGAAGGACTGATCAGAAATGTGGAACGTAGGTACAGGGAGACTGCTTCTGAGGTCATGAGGCAGGAATATGAGACTTTTATGCGTATTACCCCTTGCAGTGAGTGTAAAGGGATGCGACTTAAGAAAGAGTCTCTGGCTGTGACTGTTTCTGATAAGAATATTTATGAAGTGACTTCCTTATCCATTGCAGACTTGTATGATTTCGTGGAAAATATGAAGCTCACCACACAGCAGCAACTGATCGGTAAGCAGGTATTAAAGGAAATCAGAGCCAGGGTGGGATTTTTGAAAGATGTAGGTCTGGAATATTTGTCTCTGGCACGGGCTACGGCATCGCTGTCCGGTGGGGAAGCCCAGCGCATCCGCCTGGCCACCCAGATTGGATCCGGTCTGGTAGGTGTGTGTTACATCCTGGATGAGCCCAGCATCGGTCTGCATCAAAGGGATAATGATAAATTGTTAAATACCCTGAAGAGCCTGCGGGATCTGGGCAATACGCTGGTGGTGGTGGAACATGATGAGGATACCATGCTGGCAGCAGATTATATTGTGGATATCGGGCCGGGAGCCGGTTCTCACGGGGGAGAAGTAGTGGCCTGCGGTACGGCTGAGGATATCATGAACAATCCTGATTCTGTGACAGGTCAGTATCTTAGCGGCAAGATACAGATTCCGGTTCCGGAGGAAAGACGAAAACCTGAGGGATACTTGAAGGTATTAGGCGCTCAGGAGAATAACCTGAAAAATATTGACGTTGAAATTCCCTTGGGGGTATTTACTTGTGTCACGGGTGTGTCGGGTTCCGGTAAGAGCTCCCTGGTGAATGAGATCCTTTACAAGCACCTTGCAAAAGATCTGAACAGGGCCAGATGTATTCCCGGTAAGCATAAGGGGATCGAAGGAATTTCGCAACTTGACAAGGTCATAGATATCGACCAGTCTCCCATCGGTAGAACGCCTAGGTCCAATCCTGCCACTTACACGGGGGTTTTTGACCAGATCAGGGATTTGTTTGCATCTACTCCTGATGCCAAGGCAAAAGGCTATAGCAAAGGCCGCTTTAGCTTTAATGTAAAAGGCGGGCGGTGTGAAGCTTGTGGCGGTGACGGCATTATCAAGATAGAGATGCACTTTTTGCCTGATGTGTATGTGCCTTGTGAGGTATGCGGCGGTAAGCGGTATAATCGGGAAACTCTGGATGTGAAATATAAGGGAAAGAATATCTTTGATGTGCTGGACATGACAGTGGAAGAGGCCTTGCCTTTTTTTGAAAATCTTCCTTCGATTCGCAGAAAAATAGAGACACTGAACGATGTAGGCCTTTCCTATGTGAAATTGGGGCAACCCTCTACTACGCTTTCCGGCGGAGAGGCGCAGAGAATCAAACTAGCCACGGAACTGTCAAGACGAAGTACAGGTAAGACCATCTATATTTTGGACGAGCCTACTACGGGTTTGCATTTTGCGGACGTACACAAGCTGGTGGAAATCCTTCACCGGTTGGCAGATGGCGGTAATACGGTAGTGGTCATTGAACACAATCTGGATGTGATCAAGACGGCAGATCATATCATAGATATCGGGCCGGAAGGAGGAGACCGGGGAGGTACTGTGATCGCCCAGGGGACACCGGAACAGGTGGCAGAGAATCCGGGGTCTTATACAGGGAAGTATGTAAAAAAAATGCTGGAGCGCGCAGCGTCTTCTAAATGATAAGAAACAGGGCGGTGAGGGGCAGGGGGCCTTCACAAAGTCGCCCCTTACTAACTCTCAGCCTGTTTGAAGCAAAAGAATTTAAATAAGAACTTAAATTTTTTTAAAATTTTACAAAACCACTATGAAAAATAAATGTTTTAGGTTATAATATAGTAGGTCTATTGAAAACGTATGTTTATTTGGGTTTAATTTGGTAATTATTGTATACAGACTTGTATATTATATATAAACGGAAATGTAATTATTTGTATCAACATAAGAAAGGGGTACACAGTTCATGCAGTGCACAGACATCGGAATTGATTTGGGAACCGCCAGTATACTGGTTTATATCAGAGGAAAAGGCGTAGTGTTAAAGGAGCCGTCGGTGGTGGCTTTTGATAGAGATTCTAATAAGATTAAGGCGATCGGAGAGGATGCTCGGTTAATGCTTGGTCGTACCCCGGGGAATATTGTAGCTGTGCGTCCTTTGCGTCAGGGTGTGATTTCGGATTACACCGTTACTGAGAAGATGATGAAGTATTTTATTCAGAAGGCTCTGGGCAAGAGAACGTTCCGCAAGCCCAGAATCGCTGTGTGTGTGCCCAGTGGTGTGACGGAAGTAGAGAAGAAGGCGGTAGAAGACGCTACTTATCAGGCGGGAGCCAGGGAGGTTTCTATTATTGAGGAGCCCATTGCAGCTGCTATTGGAGCCGGTATTGATATTTCTAAGCCCTGCGGCAATATGATCGTGGATATTGGTGGTGGTACTTCTGATATTGCAGTGATTTCTCTTGGTGGCACGGTAGTCAGTGCTTCCATTAAGATCGCCGGAGATGATTTTGATGAAGCGATCGTGCGTTATATGCGTAAGAAGCATAATCTTCTGATCGGTGAGAGAACGGCGGAGGATATGAAGATTAAGATTGGTTCCTGTTATAAGAGACCGGAACCTGATTATATGGATGTAAGAGGCCGTAATCTGGTGACAGGTCTGCCTAAGACAGTTAAGGTGTCTTCCGAGGAGACGGAAGAGGCTTTAAAGGAAACTACTTCTCAGATCGTGGAGACCATTCATAGTGTTCTGGAGAAGACGCCGCCTGAGTTGGCAGCTGATATTGCGGACAGAGGAATCGTGCTCACAGGAGGCGGCAGCTTACTGAGAGGTCTGGAAGAGTTGATTTCATCCAAAACGGGTATTAATACGATGACAGCGGAAGATCCTATGACAGCAGTGGCGATCGGTACGGGTAAATACGTAGAATTCCTTGCAGGATACAGAGAAGATTAAGATACAGAAAAAAGCTGTCGGTTTTCTGGCAGCCTTTTCTTTTTGTAGAATCAAGGAAGTCAGGTCAGACTAAGGGGATATTACATGCAAACAGTCAATGGATATGTAGAACACATTATTTTTCAAAATAGTGAAAATGGATATACTGTTCTGAACCTGGTGGCAGAAGGAGAAGAGATTACTTGTGTGGGCATGTGTAAAGGTCTTACCCAGGGAGAGACTATCAGTGCCCAGGGAGAGACTGTGGAGCACCCCCTTTATGGAAGTCAGTTTAAAATCAGTACGTATCAGACAGTGGTCCCAAAGGATAGTGTCAGTATGGAGCGTTACCTTGCTTCCGGGGCGATTAAAGGTGTGGGAGCCTCTCTGGCTGCCCGTATTGTAAAGAAGTTTGGCGAGGATACCTTTCGTATCATCGAACAAGAGCCGGAACGCCTGGCTGAGGTGAAGGGAATCAGTGACCGGAAAGCCCGGGAAATCGGTATTCAGATGGAGGAGAAAAAGGATCTGCGGGAAGCTTTAGTGTATCTGCAGCAATTTGGCATTTCTAATTCTCTGGCTGTAAAAATATACGATACATATGGAATGAATATGTACAGTGTCATGAAAGAAAATCCTTATAAACTGGCGGAAGATATCGCGGGTGTGGGTTTTAAGATTGCAGATGAGATCGCGGCAAAGATTGGTATTCACACAGACTCTGATTACAGGATTCGCAGTGGACTTTTGTATGCACTGTTACAGGCTGTGGGTGAGGGGCATTGCTATCTTCCCATGGATCTGTTACTAAGACGTGCTTCGGTGCTTTTGAATGTGGTACAGGAGTATATCCGGCCTCAAGTAGATAATCTGATGATGGACAAGAAAGTCGTCATCAAGGGAGAGGCAGTATTTGCAGCTTCCTACTATTATGCAGAGTTAAATTGTGCCAGGATGCTTCAGGAGTTGAATATTCCTATGTGGGCAGCAAAGGATGATCATTCCATGGAGGATATGATCCGTAAGAAGATTCAGAAACTGGCTGCCGGCCTTCATATGGAGACAGATACTTTACAGCAGGAAGCTGTTTTGGAGTGTGTGAAAAATGGTCTGTTCCTTCTTTCAGGAGGCCCGGGAACAGGTAAAACTACAACCATTAATATGATCATCCGCTATTTTGAAGGGGAAGGATTGGATATTTTTCTGGCGGCCCCCACTGGCCGTGCGGCCAAAAGAATGACGGAAGCCACAGGTTATGAGGCCAGGACCATCCACCGGATGTTGGAACTGAACGGTGCCCTGTCTGATGAAGATACCAGAAAGATACGTTTTGAGAAGAATGCAGAGAATCCGCTGGAAGCGGATGTGATCATTATAGATGAAATGTCCATGGTGGACTTGACACTGTTTCAGGCACTTTTAAAAGCTATCGTACCGGGAACCAGACTGGTGCTGGTAGGAGATGTGAACCAGCTGCCCAGTGTGGGACCGGGACAGGTGCTCCGGGATCTGATGTTCAGTGGTGCATATCCCATGATCGTGCTTCAGAAGATATTCCGTCAGGCGGGGGAAAGTGACATTGTAGTAAATGCCCACAGGATCAACAAAGGGGAGCAGATTACGCTGGATAATAAAAGCAAAGATTTCTTTCTGCTGGAGCGCAGTGATGTAAATGTGATTTACAAGCATATGATACAGTTGATACAGGACAAACTTCCCAGATACGTGGATGCCACACCTTATGATATTCAAGTTCTGACACCCATGCGTAAGGGGAGTCTGGGAGTGGAGGTGCTCAATGGTATCCTGCAGAGGTACTTGAATCCGCCGGATTCCCGGAAGAATGAGCATGTTTCGCAAGATATGGTATACCGTGAGGGCGACAAGGTCATGCAGGTAAAGAACAATTATCAGTTGGAGTGGGAGATTGTCAGTAAGTATGGCATTCCTATCGACAAGGGAATCGGCGTCTTCAACGGAGATATGGGCAGGATCATAGAAATCAATGAAGGGGCTTCCCAGCTTGTGGTGGAATATGATGAACATAGGCGTGTCACCTATCCTTTTGCATTGCTGGAGGAGCTGGAGCTGTCCTATGCGATTACCATTCATAAGGCACAGGGAAGTGAATACCCTGCCGTGATCATGCCTCTGTTAAGTGGCCCCAGGATGCTTTTTAACCGCAATCTTTTATATACCGGTGTCACCCGGGCAAGGAGTTGCGTGACGATTCTGGGCAGTAGTGATACTGTTCGGGGTATGATAGATAATGAAAGTGAGAATTGCAGATATACCGCCCTGGCACAGCGGATCATGGAACTGGAAGAGCTGGAAAAGGAAAGGATGTTATGAGGCTGCTTCAGAAATTAGTTAGTATATGTCTTCAGCTGTTATTCCCCTTAAGATGCCCCGTGTGTGACGATATCGTAACACCTTATGGCGAGAAGATATGTCTTGACTGTATGAAGAAGCTGAAATATGTGACGCCGCCCAGATGCCTGAAATGCGGCAAGAAGCTTCAGGAGGAAGAACAGGAATACTGCTGTGACTGCAGCCGTGTAAAGCATTTATTTGTGCGTGGGTGGGCATTATATGATTATGGCAGTGTGGCAGCTTCTGTATATCGGTTTAAATATGGCAACAGAAGAGAATATGCTGATTTTTACGGTGAGGAAATTGCCCGATATCTGGGAGATTTTATCAGACAGGTAAGACCTGAAGGTTTGATACCCATACCTCTTCATCCCGCCAGAAAGCGTAAAAGAGGATATAATCAGGCACTTCTTTTAGCAAATGCGATCAGTAGCTATACAGGAGTGCCGGTTTGTGATAAAATATTAGTGAGGATAAAGAATACAGTCCCTTTGAAGCAATTAAATCCGAAAGAAAGACAAAATAATTTGAAAAAGGCTTTTCTTATCAAGGGAAATGATGTAAAATTAAAGACGATTATTTTGATCGATGATATTTACACCACAGGAAGTACAATGGATGAAGCTGCGTCTGTCCTGCTGGCAGCAGGAGTGGAACAGATTTATTTCATCACATTGGCCTGCGGGGCTGGTATGTAGAAAGACAGGGAGGATAGGGATGCTGAACGAGGAACGAATCATATTGATGACCAGAATGGAATCCTATGCAGAGAATGATGGCAAGAAGAATATGAAGATCGGCAATTATTTTCGCAGTGATTATATCAGTATTCAGGTCATAAAATCAGTGATCAGTGCGACGATTGCTTTCGGTATTGGATTCATACTGTATGTTTTGTACTATCTGGAGACATTTATGCAAGATTTTTATAAGATGGATTTGATCGCATTCGCCAAGAATGTGTTGATATATTATGGCGTAACAGTTGTAATATATGGGGTGATTTCTTATCTGGTGTATTCTTATCGCTATTCCAAGGCGAGGAAGAGCCTTAAGAATTATTACAATCATCTGAAAAAGTTGAATTCTCTTTATCGTGATTAGGCGCGATCAGAGATTCCGAAAGGACAGGGTATATGACAGGGTTACTGGAAATCAGAGAAAAACTGAAATTAATTTACAGCAAGAATGAAGTGTTTATTATACCGATAGCAAAATTTTTGCTGGCATTTGTGACATTGACGATTATTAATGGCAGAATCGGTTATATGAGTAGTATAGACAAATTGCCCATTGTGTTGATAGCTGCATTGTTTTGCTCATTTCTGCCTACAGGAATTATCATATTTTTTGCGGCTATGTTCAGTCTGCTCCATATGTATGCACTTTCTATGGAGGTGGCATTGGTGGGCTTGTGTCTGTATCTGATCATGTTCCTGCTGTTTTTTAGATTCAGTCCCAAGGACTCGCTTGTGGTGATTTTAACACCCATACTTTTTACTGTAAAGATGCCGTATATTATGCCCCTTGCCATGGGTCTTCTGGGAACTCCGGCATCCATTGTATCAGTGGCTTTTGGAGTGGTTATTTACCACTTCCTCAGTCATGTGATCGCCAGTTCCACTGCTATCAGTTCTATGGATGCAGGCGAAGTGACAGCCAAGCTGCGGCTTATGATAGACGGTATTCTGGATAACCGGGAGATGATAGTGATCGTTGCTGCTTTTGCGGTTACCATCATCGTAGTATATCTGATCCGCAGAATGTCTATTGATTATGCATGGACTATAGGGATGGTCACAGGTGCCATCATTAATCTGGTACTTCTATTAATAGGGGATCTGGTCTATGACACCAATATGTCTGTTGTAGGAGCGATCCTGGGTACATTAATTGCCTTGTTGGTAGCTAAAATACTGGAGTTTTTCAGATTTTGTGTGGATTATAGCAGAACAGAGAAGGTACAGTTTGAAGATGATGAATATTATTATTATGTGAAAGCAGTTCCTAAAATGACTGTAGCAGCCCAGACTAAGACTGTGAAGAAAATCAATACACAGAGAAGGTCTGCGCCATCCAGGGAAAGCTATCATGACCTTGTTTCAGATAATAGTAGAAGTGTAGTCACAGAGAGGACCTATAGTCGTTCAGCCCCCTCGGGCAATTCCGGAAGAAGTAATAACGGACAGCAAGGCGTCACGATCAACAGCAATATGATAGACGATGAGTTTGAATTTGACTATGATTTTGAAGAGCTGGAATAAAGATGAAATAAGTAACTATAAGAGATAAGAGGTTATATCAATATGCGGGATTGGTGGAATACAGCCATAGATCATGTGGAAAGAATATTATCTACCATGGAAATAGGCGATTTGATGGAGATATTGATCATCGCCTTTTTGGTGTATCATATTATCCTGTGGATCCAGGCCAGCAGGGCATGGTATCTGGTGAAAGGATTGGTTGTCATAGGCGGTTTACTTATCGTTGCCGTATTCTTTAACATGCATACGATTTTGTGGCTGGCAGAGAATATTGCGCCCTTTGCGGTAACTGCTCTTGTGGTGGTGTTGCAGCCGGAGATACGACGAGCATTGGAAGATCTGGGCAAGAGGAATGTGCTGACATCACTGATACCCTTTGACAGTAGTAAGAAAGTAGAATCTGTTTTTGATGAAAAGACTATTAATGAAATTACCAAAGCCTGCATCGAAATGGGGAAAGCTAAGACCGGAGCACTGATTGTCATTGAACATAAAGTGCCGCTTTCGGATTATGAGCGTACAGGTATTGATGTGGACGGAATCGTTACAAACCAGTTACTGATCAATATTTTTGAACATAATACGCCTTTGCATGATGGTGCTGTGATCGTAAGAGGCAATCGTATTACTTCTGCCACCTGTTATCTGCCGTTGACAGACAATATGGATCTGGGCAAGGAGTTGGGAACCAGGCATAGAGCAGGAATCGGTATTTCTGAGGTTACCGATTCTTTGACTGTGATTGTATCAGAGGAGACAGGACGTATCAGTATAGCGGAAGGCGGCAGGCTGGAACGAATGAATGATGCTGAGATGTTGAAGGCGCGTTTGCGCACATTGCTGCCTATTCCTGAAGAGGATGAGAAAGGAAAGCACAGATGGAAAGGAAGGAGCAAGGACGAGAAATGAGAAAAAAGCTATTGGCCAACTGGGGCATTAAACTCATAAGTCTTCTGGCTGCGTTTGGTCTGTGGTTTGCAGTGATATATATCGATGATCCTCCTGAGGAAGAGACATTTACCAATATACCGGTGCAGTTTCTGAACACAGATCTTCTTACGGATCAGGGACTGGTATATGAAGTGTTGGACAATACAGATACGGTGAGACAGGTTACTGTGAAAGGACCCAAGACCGTGTTGGGAGAGGTGAATAAAGATTCTATTATTGCAACAGCAGATTTTTCTGAGAAGAATATGTCTGATGTGATTGATATAGAATTGTCAGTGGTGAACCAGTATGAAAGTGCTTTGGAGATCAGCGCAGTGGGGGATGCAAAATTGAAGCTGTTTGTGGAAGAAAAGGTATCAAAAAGTGTTCCCGTGAATGTGAATATTATAGGTGAAGTTGCCGAGGGGCATCAGCTTGGCAGTGCGAAGACAGACCAGAACCGTATTACCATTATAGGCGGTAAGAGTAAGGTGGAAATGGTTAGTTATGCGGCTGTCAACGTGGATGTAACCGGTACTGATACTGATATATCCACCACAGAGGTAATCAGACTGTATGACAAGCAGAATAAGCTTCTGGATACGAATTTGGTACAGAAGAATATCAACAGTACCAAGACTACAGTGACGATTCTGGCCACTAAAACAGTACCGATTGAGTTTGAAGTGACCGGAGAAGTGGCAAAGGGTTATCTGTTTACGGGTGAGGCCGTATGTGATGTAGAGAGTGTGAAAATTGTAGGTACAGATGCTGCATTATTTAGTTTGAATAGTATTAAGATACCGGCCCAGGATCTTGATATGACAGGGTTAAGTGAGAATTTGGTAAAGCAGGTAAATCTGAAGAATTATCTGCCGTTAGGCGTACAGATCGCCAAAGATGGAGGCAATGGTGTGGCACAGATCACAGCATATGTTGAGCCTGAAGTCAGTCTTGATCTAAAGGTTATGTCTGAGAATATTACCATTGCCAATGTGCCTGAAGGATGGAAAGCAGAGATTAAGGAACCATATCTGGTATATGACTTGCGAGTGGCAGGATTAGACAGAGCGGTAAAGACCATCGTTGAAGCGAACCTTCGCGGTACGGTAGATGTACAGGCTTGGATGTTGGACGAAGAATTAGAGAGGCTTCAGTCCGAAAGCTATTACATTCCTGTTGAGATGATACTGCCCGATGGTGTGAAGGTCAGTGTTCCGGTGGAAGCAAGAGTGACATTTTCGGTATTAAAAGAGGCTGATTTGGAGGAAGAGTCAAATGGTTAGCCAGAAGGTAGTTATAAAGAATCCCACAGGCCTTCACCTAAGACCTGCAGGTATACTGTGTAAAGAAGCAATGCAGTTTAAATCCCTTGTTACGTTTTCTTTCAGGGACAGCACGGCAAATGCCAAGAGTGTTCTGAGTGTCTTGGGAGCTTGTGTGAAATGTGGTGACGAGATTGAATTGGTCTGCGAGGGAGAAGATGAGGAGGAAGCCCTGAAGATTCTGATTGCAGCAGTACAAAGCGGTCTTGGAGAGTAAGAATTATTTATAACATTCCATTTTATAGAAAAAGAGGAGTATTAAGATTATGTTGAATTATAAAAGATATCGTAAAAATCCGGTAGTAGATTATCCGGAGAGAGAATGGCCTAATAAAGAAATTGAGAAAGCACCTGTATGGTGTAGCGTAGACTTGAGAGATGGTAATCAGGCATTGATCGATCCCATGGTAGTGGAAGAGAAGGTTGAAATGTTCCAGTTCCTGATCAATCTGGGCTTTAAGGAGATTGAGATCGGCTTCCCTGCAGCCAGTCAGATTGAGTTTGATTTCTTGCGTCAATTGGTGGATCGCAGACTGATTCCCGATGATGTGGTGGTTCAGGTCTTAACACAGTGCAGAGAAGAACTGATTGACCGTACATTTGAAGCTATCCAAGGCTGCAAACAGGCAATCGTACATATATACAATTCTACTTCTACGTTACAGAGAGACGTTGTATTTAATATGGACAGGGAACATATCATAGATATTGCGATCAAGGGCACGCAGATGGTAAAGGAGAGGGCGGCCAAATTTCCCGGCAAGATCATCCTAGAGTATTCCCCGGAAAGCTTCACCGGTACGGAGCTTGATTTTGCTCTGGAAATCTGTGATGCAGTGCAGAAGACATGGGGTCCTACTCCTGAAAATAAGATGATCATCAACCTGCCTTCTACTGTAGAAATGAACACTCCCAATGTGTATGCAGACCAGATTGAGTGGATGATCAAACATCTGGATAATAGAGAAAGTATCGTAATCAGCGTTCATCCTCACAACGACAGAGGTACCGGTGTGGCAAGTGCTGAGCTGGCTTTGCTGGCCGGTGCAGATCGAGTGGAAGGAACACTGTTTGGCAATGGTGAACGTACCGGTAATGTGGACATCATGAACATCGCTTACAACATGTTCTCCCAGGGCATCGATCCCAAACTAAACATTGAACACGTCAACGATGTGATAGAAATCTACGAAAGATGCTGCAAGATTCCCATCCACCCCAGACATCCTTATGCCGGCAAATTGGTTTTTACCGCCTTCTCCGGCTCCCATCAGGATGCCATTAACAAGGGTGTTAAAGCCTTGAAAGAGAGAGGCAGTGAGATTTGGCAGGTACCATATCTACCCATCGATCCTTCTGATATCGGAAGAGAATACGAACCTATTGTCAGGATCAACTCCCAGTCCGGCAAGGGCGGCGTAGCGTTTGTTATGGATACATACTTTGGCTTCAAGCTTCCTAAGGCTATGCACAAAGAATTCGCTAATGTTATTCAGAAAATCTCTGAAAAACAGGGAGAAGTATCCCCTGAACAGATCATGGAAAGCTTTGCGACTGAATATCTGAACCAGAAGGAACCCATCCATTTCCGCAAACTGCGCATGGATGACCTGAGTGGCGAAGTAAAATCCCAGTTTGACACCAGAGTGACAGTAGTCTACACCGACCATGGCCAAGAAAAGTTCTTTGAAGCAGTAGGTAACGGCCCCATCGATGCTGTAAAACGAGGCCTCTCTCAGTCTCTGGACATACAGATAAAGATCTTGGACTACGAAGAACATGCCCTCCAAAGCGGTTCCAACTCCCAGGCAGCAGCCTATATCCACCTGCTGGACAGCAATACCGGAAGAGTCACCTACGGTGTGGGTGTTAGCTCCAATATTACAAGAGCTTCCGTCCGTGCCATCTTCTCCGCCATCAACAGATTAGGACTCGGCGAAAACTAATGTATATAATTTACCTGTCTAATAAGTAACCCGACCCGAGCCGGAAGCGCCGCCCACAGGCAGACACCTGGGGGTGGCGCTTCCGGCTCGGGTCTCAGCGTCTACTCAAACCGGAAAGTGTCTCCATCTTCCACAATTAGGACCATAGTCTTACCGGTATTCAGGATAATTTCGTTACCATTGTCATCGTAATATCTGGTGGCTCCAAAGTCCGAAGTTTTCTCCCAGGTTATGTGAATACCCTTACCACTAGTGAAGTACCACCCATCATGAGTGGCATCGTGGCATTGGAATGCCAGATAACCTTCACCAAGCTCTTCGTGTTTGGTGTATTGGACAAGTATATTTTTGAAAGTGAGTTGTTCTCCGGTAGCTGTATCGATATGAGGGCCGTCGGGGGAACCGGATAGGTGTTGGTAACGGTAATATAGGCCGTCTTCTGTGTTGTATTTAAAGTAGCACCTAGTCAACGGATAGCATCCGGACATATCGATTTTTTTAGCCTGCTGTGCGTTAGGGTATTGTAACAGGGTGTTAGGGTCTGACTTGGAAGTAAATAGGTAGTGGCGGTTATCTGCCAGCCCACGGTAAGTCAGGTCGTAGCCCTTGTTGTCAATCAGCTCCTTTAAGCCCTGACCGGAAACGTATGCATTGTGGGGATCTTTGCGGTCCTCACTGCGGAAGAAACCCACAGTTTCGTAAGTGCCGTCCAAGGTTTCTACATCAGGCTGATTCAGGAAATCATTAATGAAAAAGGGTCCGCCCCAGTGGACGATAATGGAATCCCATTCCAAAGCCCAGTAACCATAATAGAGGCGGAGGCTTCTGACATTACCGATCTTGTCCAGGTTATTCCAGTCCTCGTATATCCCCATGAGACGGGTCATACGGCCTTCCACATTCGCTTCATATAGGATGGAAGCCTTGGATAGATTGTAATGGGGGATAGCAGCACTTTCGTTGGGGATAATAACTGCGAGAGGCCGAGTCTTGGCTATGGTCTCGTCTACCCATTCGTTGGTCAGGCGACTTCGCGCCATGCCTTCAGTGGGAGGCACAGAATCATCAGCCGTGTTGGAATTATCTCCTGATGCTTCATGTTCCGTGTGTTCTGATGTTTGTGTTTTAATAATAGGATTTTCAGGTTCTTTACCACATGCACTCAGTAACAACATGACAGTGGTAACCAGAAAACAAATGGTTGACTTTTTCATTGTAATGCCTTTTGTAACCTCCATTCGGGCTTTTGTGACGCGATGTGATTATTTTAACACAAATTATTTCTCGGGTCATGAATTTAATCATATTTTAAGTTATTCTTAAGGAAGCCAACGTGGCGGCGATAAGGATTCCAAGCAGTGCACCGGCCAGTACCTGGAGCGGTGTGTGCCCAACGAACTCCTTGAGTTTATCGTGAGTAGAAAGTTCTTCCTTACCCATATCCTTAAAAATTTGTAGCATATCATTCAGTACTTTGGCCTGGATCCCGGTTTCTCTACGTACGCCCATGGCATCGTACATCACAATGATAGCGAGCATAAGAGAAATGGCAAACTCAAAACTGCCGGCCCCGTATTCAAAATAACAGGCAGTGGCAAGAGAACACACTGTGGAAGAGTGAGAACTGGGCATCCCCCCACTACCCACCAAGCGTTCTGCCACAAATTCTTTTGTAAAAAACATATGGATACCCGTTTTCAAAAGCTGCGCAATAAGCCAGCCCAGTGCAGAAGTTACAAATATTTGATTGTTTAACAGTTCACTAAAAAAATTCATGGCATTAAACTACTCCTTCTTTTAAAGCTCTGATTACTAGTATACAATATTTTTTAAAGGATATCTACAGATTCCTTGTTATTTTTGCAAATTTTTGGTATAATAATCTAACAGTTCAGCCAGAGACGATACAAGAATGAAAATCGTGCTCGCACGAATTTTCATTCTTGTACCATCTCTGAGGGAGCGCCCGCTTATGAGCAAAAATTAGCTGCGAAGCAGCGAAGAGCCCCGCAGGGGCGGTTTTGCGAATGGGCGCGGGCTGAACGTCACTAGCGCCCCCCCAAGCACCCCCCAAAAGTTGCCTCAAAGTTTCACTAGTGCCCCCTCCCTCACATTACATACCATACCCCAGTGCCCCCAATGG
>JAZQGM010000036.1:0-14516 GCA_045540075.1 Acetatifactor sp.
TGCATCCCCTCACGAAGAGTGACAAAATCAGCTACATAGGTCGTGGGGGATACCACAAAGTTCACAGTGTTGCCATCGTTATCTTCTACCGCCACAAACATCTGGCAGTCAGTTGCACCAAAGCCCCGGGCGAAAGGCTCGATGGATACGATCGTACCCTCTACTGCATAGAAAGTGGGGACCTGCATTCTTGATTGGTTTCGAATAAATTCCATATTGTTTTCCATATTTATACCTATTTCTAATATCATATGTTTATTGTGGGAGATTGATACCCTTAAAATACACCTTCACGGTCTGATGATTTCCTGCCACCCGCTTATCACAGACAATCCCTGACAGGTAAAACCTGCTTAGCAGATGGTGCCTCCCCCCAGCACATGCTCTCCCTCGTAGAACACCACGGCCTGACCGGGTGTGGATGCTCTGACGGGGCGTTCAAAAGTACATAGTACGCGGCCATCCGGCTTCTTTTCAATGGTACAGTACTCTCCCTTGTGATTGTAACGGATCTTGGCAAGCACTCTCCTGGTTTCTGTCAGATCCTCAATGGCCATAAAATTCACCTGATCGCATTCCACCACGTCAGTAAAGGTATCCTCGTTTTCCCCTAGTACCACCTCGTTGGTTTCAGGCCTGATCTCGGTCACAAAAATCCGGTGACCGGCTGCGATTTCAAGACCTCTTCGTTGGCCTATGGTGTAATGGGTAATGCCTTTATGAGTGCCCAGCACTTTACCCTCTGCTGTTACGAAATTTCCCGGGCCGGGCACCCTTCCCGGTGCTTCTCTGTCAATAAAAGCTGCATAGTCTTGATCCGGCACAAAGCAGATTTCCTGGCTGTCCGGCTTATGAGCCACAGGAAGTCCCAGACTTTTGGCTATGTCACGGATTTCATCCTTAGTATAGTCTCCCGCAGGCATCAGTGTGTGAGAAAGCTGGAACTGCGTGAGCTTGTACAAAGCATAGGTCTGGTCTTTTGACGCCGTGATGCTGTTTCGTATGGCAAAACGTCCATTTGGTAACCTGTCTATTCTGGCGTAATGGCCTGTGGCGATATAGTCCGCCCCCAGTTCCTTTGCTCTATTCAGAAGTGCCTCCCACTTCACATGCCTGTTACACATGATACATGGATTGGGCGTTCTACCCTGAAGATAATCCTCCACAAAATAATCCATAACCCGGCATTTGAATTCTTTCTGAAAATTCATGACATAATAAGGAATCTTCAGTGCCTCTGCCACTTTTTTCGCATCATCCACAGCGCTTAAGCCACAACTGCCACCATCTTCTTTCGTCACATCCTCATCTTGCCAGAGCTGCATGGTAACTCCGATCACATCATATCCCTGCTCCTTTAGCAGATATGCGGCTACAGAAGAATCCACACCGCCTGACATTCCTACTACTACCTTAGGTTTCATTGCGCCTCCTTATTTCCTACCTTTTCACTAAGAATTAACAATACCAATATACCACCTGTCCCAAGTTCTGTCAACCTACCCAGATGAATATATTGATACAAAAGCGTTCCGCGGTGTATTCATGAAAAAAAAGAAATTACATCCCCTGATCACCGGCACTCTCATATTGACTCTCACCGGTTTTGCAAGCCGCCTGATCGGCTTTTTCTACCGCATTTATCTGGCGCGGTTGTTTGGCGAAGAAGGCATGGGCATTTACCAGCTGATCGGTCCGGTACTGTCTCTTTCCTTTTCCCTGACGGCAGCCGGCTATCAGACAGCCATTTCAAAGCTGGTAGCTGAAAATACGGCCAAACAAAAGCAGCATAGCTTTCGCCCTATGCTGGCAGGCCTAAGTATATCCTTGCCCCTATCCCTTTTGTGTAATCTGATCATTTATCATTTTTCAGATTACATTGCAGTGACATTTCTTCTGGAACCCCGCACTGCTCCCATGCTACGTGTTCTCTCCTTTTCCATTCCGGTGGTAGCTGTCCACGCCTGTATCAACGGGTATTTCTACGGCACGAAAAAAACCGGTGTTCCTGCCATTTCCCAACTATTGGAACAGTGTATTCGGGTGGGCTGTGTCTATGGTATGTCCACATATGCCCTATCTAAAGGTGCCTCCCTCACCATCAATGTGGCAGTTCTGGGTCTGGTGATCGGTGAATTTGGATCCATGTTGGTGTCTGTCATCGCCATGTATATGGTCCTCTTTCGTCCATCTTATACTTTGCATCCGGCTCACAATTTACATCCGGCCACACCCCCAGGGATGTACCGCGCTCTTATGGCCATGGTACTGCCATTAACAGCCAATCGCATCGTCTTGAATCTGTTACAAAGCGTAGAAGCCGTCTCTATTCCGGCAAAGCTCAGACTCTACGGGTATGATAATGCTACAGCCCTTAGCGTCTACGGTGTCCTCACCGGAATGGCAATGCCCCTGATTTTCTTTCCAAATGCCTTGACCGGCTCTGTCTCCGTACTGTTATTGCCTATGATATCAGAGGCCTATGCGTTAAAGGATATGAATAAAGTAAAAAAATACACCCTGCAGACCATCAAACTCTGCACCCTGATGGGCGTGGTCTTCATGAGTGTCTTTCTATTGCTGGGCAGATGGGTAGGGTCCCATTTATTCCACAGTGATCTGGCCGGACATTTTATCATGACCTTAGGTTTTTTGTGTCCTTTTCTCTATCTGGATACCACATTATCCAGCATCCTGCAGGGACTGGGCATGGCAAGCCGTATCTTTATCATGAACGTCACAAGCCTTCTGGTACGGTTAGGGTTTGTATTCTGGGCAATCCCAATGTTTGGTATCACCGGATACCTTTGGGGGATCCTTGCCAGCCAGATCCTGCTCAGTGCCATGTATCTGATCTGTCTGCTTCGTATGAAAAATGTTCTTAAATTAACCGTTGGCCATTGATCACCAACTGGAACGACAGCCCCAGTTTCTCTGCTGCTTTGCGGCAGAGAATCATGCGGTTTAGGAATATCTCAAAGTAATCCATGACTGCACACATCTGGGTATCAATCTTCAGTCTCAGCTCCAAATGGGAGCCTTTTTCTACATGCACTGTACTTTCTTTTACAGAATAATTCACTCTATCATGTATATCAAAACTTGCAAAGTCCTGATTGCGCACTCTGGTATATCGCACATCCGTCTTATCCGCCAGGATCAGGGCTGCTGCCACAGGATTCACAGGGAATGCCGTAGACTCATCATGATTTCCGATGGCTGTAATGATGGTAGCGATATCCTCAGGGTCTGCCCCCATATTGTCCAGAATACGAAAAGCCATGACTGCGCCGGACTGGGCGTGATCCACCCGATTAATCACGTTGCCGATATCATGGAGGTAACCTGCGATCTGGGCAAGCTCTGCCTCCCTTTCACTGTAACCAAGGGTAAGCAGAATATCCTTTGCGATCTGAGCTACCTTTGTCACATGGGCAAAGCTGTGCTCAGTATATCCCAAAGCGATCAGAGACTCATCTGCCTTGCGGATATAAGTCTTGATCACTTCACTATTCTTGATCTGTTCAAATGTAATCTTCATATATGACTCCCTTATTGGCCTTTTTTACTGCGTTTGCATACAATCGCTAACAAGATAAAATAGTATATGATCAAAAGGGCCAGTACTAAAAATGTCATAGCCGGTGACTTCGGTGCCAGACTCACCAACACAAGCAGAGGCACAGCTAAGAGGATGGCAAAGCTACTACCGATGACCAGATTATTGGCGGCCGGGGTCTCCAGCTGGGGATCCACCTCTCTAAGCAAAAGCACACCGGAGCTGATGGTCCCGGTCATCATACCGTACATGGATAAAAGTCCTTCATAATAGTAACCGTCATACACCTTTTTACACACATATTTCAAATGAATCAGGGTCACCACTGCACCTGCCACTGCCATGAGCACAAAGGGCAGCCAAAGCCCTTTCAGGTTATCAATTTCAATGGAACCGATTCCTGCCACGATCATAATATCGAAGGCCAAACCGGATATCCTGCTAAGCAAGTAATTATTCTGATACTGCCTTGTCACAATCTTAGTAGCGCGCAGCTGTTTTAACAGACAACGCAGACCAATGGCCAGACCGGAACCAATCATAAAGTTAAAGCCCCACAAAAGTGCATTTAGGGTATTGGCAAGCCCCTCCGATACGGCACTGAGGGTGGACGTAACAGCACGTGTGATCAAAAAAGTGGCACCATACACTACGAGTACCAGGGCTACCTGCATGGAAAGCCTATCCAATGACTCTGCGATAGGCACTTCATTCTCACTCTGGAAGGTATCCACCGTAACGGATCCCGAAATTTCCTCATGACTCTTACGCTGAAGCTTCCCCTTTTTGGAAAGCCATGTCATATATGTGACACCCACAACACAAGCTGAAATATAGCCTGCTGCAGCAACTGCCAGACCAAATGCCCTTCCGCCAGCAAATCCCAAAGCTTCGTAAGATGCACCGATATTATTGGCCTGCCCCGGTCCCTGACCATATCCCATGGGCAGTAATACCCCGGAAGCTTTGAACAGATCCGGCATCACCGTATAGGCCAGTCCCAGAGAGATCACCAATCCGGTAACGCCCTGAATCATATAAGATCCTACGATGATGGCGCCACTTTTGATTCCCACCTGGTCTCCTTTGTGCCGCTTCGTATTATCCGGCACACGAAGGGACAGTGCAATAAATCCGATAGCAATACAGTGATAAGTGAGAAATTCAAAAAATGCCGGATCGATCTTGACAATCCCCACTGCCTTGGCTGCCAGCAGCAAAAAGCCGCCTAATACTGCCGTAGGTATCATGGCACGGCGTATAAAGTTCACTTTCCTGCGAAGCACATTTGCCACCAATATCGTCGTTGCGATGATCACAATCTGTATGATCGAGTTCCATAATGCCACATTTGAAGCTGAGTAATCCATAACTATTGTACCTCTTCCTTCGTATTCCGCCCATTGATCTCATTGTATAAATATAAATATTTTAAAGCACAAAACATTTTATCTGCTTTGATCTCAATATGCCCCTCTTCTCCCTGAATATGTAAGATCATAAAGTTTCGTGAAAAAATAGCCATCCCCTGTATCTCACCATATGGAATCACACGTCCGCAACACTCCAGCCGGTCATTATACGCAGCTAAGCTTCCACACTCGGTCTTTGTCACATTGTGATGGTCGTCAATGGCATACCAAGTCACAGTATCAGAAAAAAGCACTGCATCTTCCTTGCATGATGCCACATAATCCGTCAATCTTCTGCGCTGAAGCATGTCTAATTGTGTGACCGTATAAACCTTCCCCAACTTATCTGTCAGTCCTCCGTACACATCATATACCGCTTCCCATCCACAGTCACAGTAAAGCCTTGACGAATCACTGTGAAGCGTACCGATTTTGCCACATGCCGGACAGGCAAATACGGTACTCTCCATTCCGAGTGCCAGATTCTTGCCGCGAAATGGAATCCTCTCCTTCTGCTGGGTAGCATATGCATCCTCAAACAGATCTTCACAGATCGCTTTGTTAATCTGAGCATCCGTCATTGCTTTCAGTTCCGTTGCGGAATACTCCCGTATCAACCTTCCCCGTATCCGCCCACGTCGTAAGGTAAGACTCCATCTGGGCTGTGTCAGATAACCGCCCTCGATCCGATAGGTCACCAACTTCACACCACTGCGTCCCGCCACCTTTCCGATGGTAGGCAGGATATCTCCCGTCAGACCATTAAAAGAACGGTTCCCCTCGGGGAAAATACACACACTCTGACCATCCCGGAGCATTTTCAGCATCTGCTTCACTGTCTGTATTCCCTGCTTGCCCTTCTTGTGAATAATGGGTTGAAAATACCTCATCAGAAACCACGTACCCAATCCTTTTCGCATGATATGTTCACTGGCCACAAAATACAGATGACGCTTTGCAGCGACACCCACAAGAACCGGATCCAGCTCCATATTATGATTGACCAGCAAAAGGTATGGTCCTTCAATACTACGCAAATCATCATATTGATATCGAAACCGCAATTTTACAAATACTGACACAATAGGTGCCAGTATGGCAAATGTGAGCTTATGACGCCTCAATCCCTTCATTGTCCTTCTCCAATCATAAAAAGATACGGTAAAAACCCTTACACGTATTATATCAAAAATTCCTCCAATATTCATCCTTTTTTTACAAAATTTTATTTTATTCAAAAAAATTTACAGTTTTATGGCTTCTTATTACCTTGCATTTATCTTGGCCGGATTATCAAGCAATTTACCGTCTACATCAAATCTGGAACCATGGCAAGGACAATCCCAACTTTTTTCATCGGGATTCCAGGAAAGCTCGCACCCTAAATGGGGACATTTGGCAGAGATCTTATGAAGTTTCCCTTCCTCATCCCGGTAACAGGCATACCGTTTGCCATCGATAGTGACAATCCCGCCATGACCACAGGAAAGTGCTCCCACACCCTTAGAAGGCCGATGAAAAGCTCCTTTGGACAGTCCCTTGACACTCATACCCACATCATGAAGGAAGTTTCCCATGGAAGCACGCAGATTCACTCTCTGGGGGGAAAAAAGTCTTTCATAAGGATTCCTATTCCCACATATTTCATCCCTAAGAATCATAGCCGCAATCATAGAAGAAGTCATCCCCCATTTCTGAAAGCCCGTGGCAACATAGAGATTTGGCGTGAACAGGCTATACCTTCCGATAAATGGAATACCATCGTGAGGCATACAGTCCTGGGCAGCCCAGCGAGTCACCTCTTTACTGTCAGGATAAAGCTTCTGTGCCGCTTTTACCAGAGATTCATAAGCTGTGCCCTTGTCATTCTCTCCGGTCCTACAAGAACTTCCCCCAAGCAGCAGATACTCTCCTGCCTGACGAAAAGAGAGACCACCTTTATCAATACCCAGATACATTCCTTGTATACTATCACATCCAGAAAGTGCCAGCACATAACTTCTTTCCTGATGCAGCCGAACAAAATAAAATCCCGGCACGTTGAAAACAGGATAATGTGTTGCCACTACTATGTTATCAGCCGTCAGCACTGCATCCTCTGTGATTACTTTATGTCCTCTTACGGCCATCACTTTCGTATGCTCCCGTATCTCCAATGAAGAAGCAATATGCTGTACAAATGCAAGGGGCGAAAACTGTGCCTGACCACGAAAACACACTGCTCCTGCCACTGCAAAAGGCAGTTCTGTTTCTTTTGTAAAGAAAGCATCTATCCCAAGAGAGACGGCAGCCTGCGCCTCTTCTCTGAGCAAGTTTTCCTGTTGCAGCGTATATAAATAAGCCGGTGCCTTTTCAAACTGACATGCAATGCCCTTACTTTTAATCAGCATCTCATATTCCCTGATCGCAGCCTCATTGGCCTGGGCATACAACCTGGCCTTTTTGATACCTACCTTCTTGATCAATTCACTATAGTTCAAACCATGCTGACTGGTTATCTTGGCTGTGGTACGCTCCGTCTGCCCCGACGCGATTCTGTCCGCTTCAAGGACCAATACATTCTTCCTCTGCTCCTTCAGATAATATGCCGTCAAAAGACCTGCCATGCCGGCTCCGATCACGATCACATCCCTGTGAGACTCTTTTGATTCCTGCCGCGTTGTCTGAAGACCGGATGTCATCTCACCACATTGTTTTCTCCATAACGATTCCATATAAAAAGCCCTCGATTCTTTTACTTGCCATTAGTATGTGCTATTTGGCGAAAAGAATTCGAGGACAAGTTTTATTCCAATATGGATTTTTTCACTTAAAGGTCTGTATGCTCTTTTATAACTGATTCAATTCTAGAGCGCACCATAGCAGCAAGCTCCACCGTATTCATTTCCTGATATTCCTCATACGGAATAGGCTTCAAATAATGAATCTGCAGTGCTACCGGTTTACATCCCTTCTGATCCAACACTTTAAAACTATCAATCAAAGCAATTGGCAGAATCGGACATTTACTTTTAGTGGCACATTTAAAACTTCCGCCGTGAAATTCCAGCATCTGATTGCCCTTCTTACTTCTGGTTCCCTCCGGGAAGATCAAATAATTGCGACCTTTCTTCACTTCTTTGATCACATTCAGTATCACTTCCATCGACTGCTTGATATCTTCCCGATCCATGGCAAAAGAATGGGTACACTCCTTAACCTGCTTCAGAAAAGGAATCTCCGCCAGTTCCTTCTTCAGCACCGCAGCCAGAGGATTGTCACAGCTTGCCGCAATGGCCATGATATCAAACAGCCCCTGGTGATTGGCATACATCAAGAATCCGTTTTCCTTAGGAATATTTTCTTTGCCATACACCTTAAGTTCGATATTGCCCGTCTCCACGGCAGTTTTTAAAATATACTGGATATGCCTGTACTTTTCCTCTTCCGGATATTCATCCGTGTGTTTTGCGTAATGACAGAGCTTCCAGTATGCTCCGGGTACCTTCCAGAAATTTCTAAGTACCATTAAAACAATTCGATTCATCACATTCCCTCCAAGTCGATGTCCTTTCTGTACATTACAATCCCAACATCTCCTGTACCAACTCCACGCTTGTACAGATACAATCCGGGCAGGAACAAAGAGGTGTTCCTGTACCCACGCCTTTCAATTCTTTACACACTGTGCTTCCGCATCTTTGCGCAAATGCTTCCATCAGCTGCGCAGATAAACGATATGTCGCCGCCTTTGTTCCGGGTGATTCCAGATTCCCATCACTGTTCTTAAAACCGGCCAGCATCACCGCACCGGATACCGCACCACAGGTTCCTTCCATGCAGCCCATGCCCAGACCAAAGCCTTCACCGGCTTTAAATAAGATCTGCTCGTCCACACCAACCTCTTCACAAAAAGCACAAGCTACAGACTGACAACAATTATACTTTTTATTATGCAACCGAATGGCTAATTCCTTTTTATCCATAATGATATCCCTCACTTATGTTGAACGATGCACCATTTGGGGCGAGTCATTCAACCTTCTCTGTTTTTTTACATTCTTCCTTCTCTTATCTTTCCGCTCCACTTAGATTCATTACTAGCATAATCGGAAATACTCTTTTTTAAATCATTAGCAACAGCTTGGAACTCTTCAGTGGTTCTTCCTACATTATATCCTGTATTATTATTTTTCGCAATAGTGGACTTTAGTCTGTCAGAATCAAATCCCACGATGTAGCCGGTGACGGCAAAAAATTTAGTAAAGATTAGGGGAAATTACAGTTGAAAATAAATATTTTTGTGGTAAAATGTAGCCTATAAGAAATTCACTAGCTTACAATGAAATACAGGAGTACTTATTACATGAATACGATGACAAACGCAACACAAAAGAAACCTTTTATTACAACCGCTCTCGGAATCGGCTTACTGGCATGCTTATGCTGCCTATTATGGGGAAGCGCCACCCCTGCCATCAAAATAGGTTATGAATGGTTCGGCATCGGTGCCGGAGACATTGCATCCCGGATTCTTTTCGCCGGTGTCCGCTTTATCCTGGCCGGTATCCTTACCGCAATCTTCGGCAGTCTCATTGCCCGCAAACCGCTTTTTCCGCAAAAGACCTCCTGGGGAATGGTCTGCAAGCTGGGACTGGTACAAACCGTACTGCAATACATCTTCTTTTACATGGGCCTTGCTTATACCACAGGCGTAAAATCTGCCATCATCAACGGATCCCAGACCTTCATTACCATCGTACTGGCATGTCTGGTCTTCCGCTATGAAAAACTGACCCTACAGAAATTCCTTGGCTGTCTGATCGGCTTTGCCGGTGTTGTAGTGATTAATTTTGACCCAAGCGGACTAACCGGAGGCTTTACGCTACGCGGAGAAGGTGCCATCCTTGTAGCTGCTATTGCCTACGCCTTTTCCTCCGCACTGGTCAAAAACTACTCCCAAAAAGAAAATCCGGTAGTTTTAAGTGGTTACCAGTTCATTTTCGGCGGCATCATCATGGCAGTATTCGGCTCCCTAATGGGTGGACAGCTCACTGGCTGGTGCTTCCGCTCTGTACTGCTTTTGATCTATCTGGCCCTGATATCCTCCGTGGCCTATTCCGTATGGGGCATCTTATTAAAACACAATCCGGTTGGCAAGGTAGCCATCTACTCATTCACCAACCCAATTTTCAGTGTACTTCTCTCCTTTGCATTCTTAGGAGAAACCTCTTCTTTCGGCATAGAACTTATCATCGCACTGGCGCTGGTATGTATCGGTATATGGTTAGTAAATCGGGTGAAGCAGTAATGCTTCACCCCTTTTTAATTATTCTTATACTCTCCTTTAAGTACTTTCTGATATTTCTTAATCTTAAATTTTTTAAATATTTTTTTAATTTTGTCCTGCCACAGGACATTTTTATCGTTTCTTTTGTATAGCATAAGTATTAGCTTATACTATTCACGGTGGAATCCTATGGCACGTATCATAGACAGTACCCACAAAAATTTAATCGATGGTAATCTGCACAGGATCCGTAAGGAAAAGAATCTCAGCCAGCAACAGCTTTCCGACAAATTAGAACCCCTTGCTATGTTGAACGATGCACCATTTTTGGCGGGTCATTCAACATAGTTGCGGTAGTTTTGCTTGCCCTAGTTACTTGTTATGTTTTAAATATAGTTTATATTCATAAGCCACTCTTTTTAATTCTGGGCTTAATTCATTTATACTATTTTTTTAGGTCAGTTCTTTTTGCACTTGTTCAAGTGTAATATTTAACGATACCTCATAATTTGTTACTCTTCAGATTTCTCCGCCAGTTCAATTTTACCATTATTACAGACTATTATCAATCAGAAATTTTACTCACAAACTCCAAAATTTCGTTCGTCACAACATCAATTTTCTCATCAAGCCATCTTTTATCCGATGTATCAAGTCTTCTAATGTAGCCTCTGTCACTAAAAGTAATTTTCAGTCTTTTTTCGATATCACTTCCGGTGTTTCCTTCATCGTTGCATCGCTAAATATATATGTATCCAATGCTATCATCAGTTTCTCTCTGTCGACAGCATCCTTTAAATAATACATATCATATACATCATTATACCTTGTAGAAAATGGTCCAAATTTAAGAAGTGATTGCAATTTTTCTGCCAGCATCTGCTCATCAGAATTAATCAGCAAACTGGCACATTCATCATCATACGCAATGTCAAAGCAATATTCTTCCTGCTCCAATTCAAATCGGTTGTGCACACCTAAATCAATCTTACTTCTAACCTGGCATCAATTGCTTCATCTGCCAATGAATACTTAATAAAATCAATATCCAAATCCTGAGTGGCTCTTCGGACATTATTGGTCTTACTACGCATAACCACCCCGCCCTTAATCGTAACATTTCTGCTCAAAGGTCCAATTGATAATGATTTTAATACAATATCCTGACACACTTTCGCTGATGCCTTATCCCCTTGATAACCATTTTCATATGCCTCTTCAATCAGCTTCTGTATATCAATCAACTATAAAACCTCCAGTCTAAGTATCTCCATTACCATGTTTGATTTTGGTAATTCATATGCATATTCTGCAACTAAGGCCATATCCAGTTCATGAACAATCTTTCTGTAATTTGTAATTAATTCCTTGTATAAATCAAAAGAAATTTTTCTTTTATTCCGTACCAGTTCCACAAGAAGACGCTCTTTATCATAAATCACAATATCCACACCATCATAATTCATCGTAGTTTTGCCCATATCAAAGGCTTCACTGTTTTCATAAAACTGCTTCACTCTTTCATCACTAATTTTTCTTGTATTTTTCGGTGTTGCAACATAGTAAAAATCCGGTATGGTATCTGTTAATCCATAATAATAAAACGCGCTATTCAGAGTTATAATTGCATTGGGATATTTCTTAGAAATAATCTCCAACTCAGGCACATATCTCTTATCCGAATAAATTCCTTTTTCCTTTACATACAGTTCACCATCCTGAACACATTTTTTAATTTTATAATCTGTTCCATATTTTTCTAAGCATTCCTGATATGATAATAACATTCTACGCTTCACCTTCTTTCAAGTAAAAGTAGATATTTAAAGTGTTTTTACCTACTTTTACTTAAATTGTATCATACAATCAAACATAGTCAAGAAATATTTAAAGGGAATGTAGGTATTTTTTATATTTTTACCTACATTCCCTTTAATGACTATTATATATTCCCATTAGATAGGCAAATCCCACAAAGGATTATGAAGTCCACTTTTTTTGTTTTCAATATCCACTTTCGTGCTTTCAATGTCCACTTCTGTTTCAAACATCCCACTAATATGCATCGTACGATTATGAAGCTCATTTTCCCGTCTAACAACAAATTCCTCAAAAACAATTCCAATTACTCACTTAGCTTTATCGAACAAGCATTAGATAATGCACTTTTAAAACGCACCTCTGCCTTCTATATCTCACTTCACATTTTTCTTTTTGGGTTTTCTCTCCGGTAATTCCGGATACATTTCTTTCACCATATTCTGTAACATAGTTTTATCATCCAAAATAGTCACCGGCAACATAAGTTTTGCACCTTCATATGGCGGTTCCGGCTCACTGTCTGGCATAAATTTCTTACTGGCCTCTGTAATCTTTACGAGAAAACCATTGCCATTTTGCCAAAGCAATAACACGCACTACATTCCGTACCGCAGACACTTATATTTTCTTTCATTGTTTCTCATCCTTTCTACTCATCAGAATTCGAAATATGATGTTTTGCTTAATGGAGTTTGGACAATAAACATACCACTTCACAATTCGCCGTATTTGGAAACTGATCCACCGCCACAGCCTTCTCCACCCGATATCCACCTTCCAGGAACACTTCCAGGTCTCTCACCAGGCTATCCGGCTTACAAGAAATGTAAACAATGCGATCCACTCCATATACAATGATCTTCGGCAACGCCTTGGGATGAATCCCATCCCTCGGTGGGTCTAATATAATCAGATCCGGCTTCTCTTCCACTTCGTCCAACACTTTCAGCACGTCGCCGGCTATGAATTCACAGTTGGTAAGTCCATTCTGCATGGCATTACGGCGGGCCGCTTCCACCGCTTCCTCCACAATCTCCACGCCGATCACCTTACCTGCCACCGGCGCCATCAACTGCGCTATGGTTCCGGTACCGCTATAGAGGTCAAATACTGTGGGCTTCTTTCCTTCTTTGCCCATTGCCTCCAGATCACCCACGTACTCTCTGGCGGTCTGATACAACACTTCTGCACTGTAGGAATTGGTTTGGAAGAAGGAAAATGTGGAAATGCGGAAGGTCAGTCCAAGCAATTCTTCCTCAAAATAGTCACTGCCGTACAAGATATCAGTGCGGTCACTTTTTACCACATCAGCCAGGGAATCATTGGTGATGTGCAAAATCCCCTTTAAAGTTCCACACAAGCTGCCTTCCTGCTCCAGTTTCAGAAGTGCCTGACAAAAGCCCTCGATCAAAGCATTGGCAGACTCACAGACTCTCTCTCCATTATGTGGCGTGTCCTCTGTCCCCCAGGGATTCTGGGAGGTAGTCACCAGTGCCACCAGAATCTCTCCTGTCTTAGAAGCCTTTCGCACCAACAGATGACGCAGATAGCCCTCATGGCGCAGTCTATGGAAGAAAGTCACGTTCCTTTGGGTAAAGTAATCTCTCACCGTCTTTAAGATCAGGCGATAGTCATTATCTACAATCTTACAATCTGTAACCGTCACCACATCATAAAAACTTCCCCTTTTATGCATACCAAGGGAAAGGGGACCATCCTTTACCTCGTCGCCAAAGGAAAACTCCATTTTATTACGGTATTCATGATATTTAGGGCTGCCCTTAATGCCTTCCCAAATCCAGTCTCCCTGACGATCCAATACACTGTCCAGAAGCTTCTTTACTTGCTGTTCCTTAATCTTTAACTGTTCTTCGTAGGGAAGTGACAGATAAGTACATCCTCCGCACAATCCGAAATGAGAACACCCATGGTCCATTTCCAGAGGAGATTTCTCTAAGATCTCCACCAGTCTGGCCTCCGCCTTCCCTTTTCTTACTTTATTCACACAAAACCGAATCTTCTGACCGGGCAGGCTGTTCTTTACGATGCAGGTCTCTTCACCTACCCGCACAACGCCTTTATTGGGAAAGTTCACCTTCTCCACAATGCCCTCGTATACCTGTCCTTTTTTCATACAAAACAGACAGCTGCTTCCATGTCGAGGCAGCTGTCTCCTCCTCTCAATACATTTTATAGGTGCACCTTACACCTCGTCTTCGAATAAATCTTCCTCGTCTTCAAACTCATCTTCGAATTCATCATCAAAATCCTCAAGATAATCAGGATTCATGTAATGATAAATGGCATAAGCGATACCTGCCACTGCTGCAACCACGCCAATGATAGCCAGTATCCAAATCAGCACATTACAGCACTTATCTTCTTTCTCTTTCTTACGCAATAATTCCTTTATTTTTGCAATTTCCATAAAATCTAATTTATTCATATCCACATC
>JAZQGM010000037.1:0-15205 GCA_045540075.1 Acetatifactor sp.
TTTCATATTAATAAGCTTATTAATATTTTCATCAGATAAGCAAATAATAAGTTTTCCCGATTCACGCAAACTACCTCTTGCCGCTTTTTTTGCATTTATATCTGCACCTTTTCTTGATACTATGATTGCTACCTTTCGCAATGCCTTTTCATATAAATACTTCTCTGTAGTGTATACTTCCTTTTGTGTTATTTCATCTGTATAATTCTTAAATTCAAAAACTATGTACTTCGTCTGAAAGAAATTTTTAATTGTATCAAAAAATTCATTTGTATTTCCATATTTAATCTTTGCACAATAATCAAAACGATATAGTCCGTCATTAGAGATTCTTTGTGGATTAAAAAATTCCAAATTATCTGAAAAGAGATAACGCATAATTTCTTCACACAGTTCTTCGTATTTAGATGATTCTTGTCCCACCGGAAGCTTTCTCAATCTTTCCTGCAAATCAACAGTAGACGATGCCTGTATGAGTTGTTCAAAAATATGTTTTTCTGGTTTCTTAGGTACAATATCTGAAACACTAAAACTAAGTAACGAAACAAAATTGCTCTTTATTTGTGGAAATTCATCAAATATCCACAACAAATTTTCAACATCCCATATGACTATTTTGTACTTGTCTTCTAGTGCTTTCTTAACTCCTTTACCAACGATATTCCCTATAACCAAAATATCATTTTTATCATCCTGCCGCTCGCGCTTATAATGCTTCTCGCATAACGCTATTAACTTGTCCTCTATACCATAGTTATTACGATATATTCTAAAATCAAAATAATATATCCCCTCATCTGTTTGGATTCGGCAATCATCATTTATATTCGCAATACCTTTTCTGTTAAAAAATGAGATGATTATATCTTCAAATTGTTCACCTTTTGAAACTTCTCTTTTTTGAAAATATTCACCATTTATCTCAACACAAATGGCTGATACTATCTGTTGAACCAATTGCACATTAGTTGCATACATTAATTTCTGATATAATCGCCTCTTATCCTGAACATGAAGATAATATTCATCTGGAATCCCCTTCAAACGCGCAATCTCTCTATGAGTTATCTTTCTAATCATATCCCCCTGTGCAACCAATGGAATCATCCTTGGATTCCAGCCAACAAATTCAACCTCTTTATAATGATCTTTGTTCCAACACAAAACAGCGTTATCGTTATATCTTTCAATATTTTGCAAATACCGTGGATTAACATCATAGTACCACCTATCTTCTATTGTTTTCTTCTCACACAAAAAATCTAATGAATAATTAAGCGTATCAACACTTTTTTAAAATTCGAAATTTAGATAATTACGTTCCAGAGTTCCAAACAAAAACCATGTTTTCTCCTTTACAGGTAAGCCCGTGATTAATCTTGTATCTATATATTGGTATTCAATTGTATAACCAAGTTGAATAATACTATCTAACAACCATCTATCGGTGCAATTCTCATTATTATACTTGTTACATTGGAACAAGCAAAACTTTGGTCTTATCTCTTTTAATAAACATACCGCCTGTAAAGCAGTCTCATTCACCTTTATAGGCTCTCTCTGTTTACCTGCAACACTGAATCCAGACACAATTTTTCCTGCTACAAAATCAACCTCTAAATCAATAGACAACTTTTGTTTGTTAAAATCATCGACATTTATGTGCCTAACCACGTCTCCCCAGTTCTCTTCCAATACTCGAATTGAATTTTTATCTGCTTGTGTTACACATATTGCACTAATATCATACCCAGCTTTTGAAAAACCAAGAGCCATGGTTCCCAAATCGTCATTTATAATTACAACCCTTTTCTTCATAATTGTCCCCAAACATCCTTTCGTACAATATATCCTTGCACTACAATTCCAAACTATTCTCCAACAAAAGGAAATCATATATACTCATTGTAGTTATGCCATTTTCATCATGTTTTACCTTAACAACATCTTTCACTATAACAATCTTCTTAAACGAATCATTCACATTAAGCAATGAAGCCTTCTCTTGTTCTTCTTTCTCCTTATCCGGCATAATAAACGCAGACTGAATATAATATCTCCTGCTGCCCAAATTTGCCACAAAATCAATCTCTAACTGCTTTTTCTCTTGGACACCTTCCTCGTTACGGCTTCGTTTTTGAACTACACCGACATCTACTTGAAATCCCCTCATTCGAAGTTCATTGTAAATAATGTTTTCCATCAAATGTGTTTCTTCCACCTGTCGAAATCCAAGTCTGGCATTTCGCAAACCAACATCCTCAAAATAATACTTAAGCGGAGTACCAATATATTTTCTACCTTTTACATCGTAACGATTTGCTTCATTCACAATGAATGCATCTTTCAAATATTCCAAGTATTGACGAATTGTATTCAAACTAATGTCCGACTGTATAACACTCTTAAAGGTTGCCTCTATTTTGGACGGATTCGTGAGTGATCCGGTTGCGGATGCTAAAATATTAATCAGATCATTTAATTCCTGTATCTTTTCGATACGATTGCGTTCAATAATATCCTTTATATACGTTTCTTCAAAGAGCCTACTCAAGTAACTAATTTTCTGTTCTTCTGTCTTCATCATTACTGTCAACGGTAAACCGCCATAAGTAACATACTCCGCCCATCCATGGTAGACATCTCCCTCATAGGCTTCCATAAATTCTTTGAAACACAGCGGATATACATGTATTTCATCACCCCTACCTCGAAATTCAGTAATAATATCTTTGGATAAAAATTTTGAATTACTTCCCGTCACATAGACGTCCACGTTCTCGATATGAAGCAATGAATTCAATACTTCTTCAAAATCTTCCAGCATTTGCACTTCGTCTAACAAAATGTAATATTGTTCCTTATCAGTAAGCAAAGTATCTATATAATCCAATATTGCATCAGGATCACGATATATCTTATTTTTCCTTTGATCAAGCTCAATTGTAATGATATGTTTTTCATCAATTCCTTGAGCCAGTAAATAGTCTCTAAAAATTTTAAAAATCAAATAGGACTTACCGCATCTTCGAATCCCGGTAACTACTTTAATCATACCATTATGCATACGCTCTACAAGTGCTTTTAAATATCGTTCTCTTTTTATCTCCATATACACCTCCACTGCTGAAATATGTGGGTTATTGTGCCCTTGTTTTTCAATATTATACTATATTTTTTGTAGATTGTAAATATTTCGCTGAAAATCCAGGGCACATTTGCACTTTTTTTTCACAGCGTTTTACAATAACTATTTTGGGAATAACCAACAAAAAACAATCTAGCAATAGTACGACGTGTGCCGCAAGGCACACAAAAAAAACGAGAACAGCCCAACACTGTCCCCGCCTCTATCACATCATCACAATTCTCTTATAAGTGCCTCCACAGCCCATATCCCTGCTTCATCCACCCTCAGTATCCGGCATCCTTACGGTCCAAATTTACCGCAATTTACTACACACTTTACTACACACTTTTTGCATCAAACTACGTTATTTTACGATAATTTGCATCACTTTCATTCCTTCAAATCATTCACGCCAAATCACCTGCAAATCCAGCAAAATCAAGCATTCAAACCACTTCCAAGCCCTTCAGGAGTCTCATGGATAAGCACCAGCCTACGAATTCAATAAATTCCTGCTTGTAGCTTTCCATATTATTAAAACCTCCTTAAACGTTCCTATTTGCAAGTGCCTGAGCAATGTCCTCTCTCATATCGATCACAGCGGCGCGTGCTGCATCTGCATAACCGGCCTCCCCGTACTGTGCATACTTCTCCTGTTGGTAAGCAGCAATGATACCTCTGGAGGAGTTTACAATGGCTCCCAGACCATCCTCATTGAAGAAATGTACCAGATCAGCGCCCTTACCGCCCTGTGCCCCATATCCGGGTACCAGAATGTAAGACTTAGGCATTACCTTACGCAGCACCTTACCCATCTCCGGATAGGTAGCACCTACTACAGCACCAATGTAACTGTAATCATCGCCCATACAGTGTTCGCCCCATTGAGCCACCTTTTCACCTACGATTTCGTAGAGAGGCTTTCCATCGATCAGTCTGTCCTGGAACTCCCCGCTACTGGGGTTAGAGGTCTTTACCAAAATAAACAGACCTTTCTTCTCTTCTTTACATACTTTGACAAAAGGATTCACACCGTCAGATCCAAGATAAGGATTCACTGTAACAAAATCTTCATCAAAACCATAGTAAGAATTGCCGCCCACTTGCACTTTGCCCAAGTGTCCTACTGCATATGCCTCAGAAGTGGAACCGATATCACCACGCTTGATATCTCCGATTACGACCAAGCCTTTCTCCTTACAATAATCTACTGTCTTCTTAAAGGCTATCAATCCGGGAATTCCGAACTGCTCATACATAGCAATCTGGGGCTTTACCGCAGGTACAAGGTCATAAATCGCGTCCACAAGACCTTTGTTGTATTGCCAGATTGCTTCTGCCGCACCCTCTAAGGTCTCTCCCAGTTCTGCAAATGCAGCCTGCCTGATCTGGGCAGGTATAAACTTCATCATAGGGTCCAGACCCACTACAATGGGTGCATTGGTTTCTTTAATCTTAGTGATCAGTTTGTTTATCATTGCCGTTCTCCTAACTAATGTCTTTATTTTCATTCGCACATGTTGCCTCAGGCAGATCGCACATTGCTTCCCTTCAGCGCAGTATAATATGTATATTATACCTCAATTAGTATCTTTCGGTCAACTTTTTATATGTAATTTAGTTTTGTTAAATTAAAAAATTCAATTAAATCAATTTTATCCGATGTGTAAATCGCTGTTTTATTATTCTCAAAAAGATGTATGATAGATTTCAATAAGAATAAACCGTACATACTAATGCAGAGAATTATTCCAGAAAGGAAATGCAGAATGGATTTAGGAAGTAAAATCAAGGAGCTTCGCTTGGAAAAGAATATGCTTCAAAAGGAATTGGCCGCTCATTTACAGGTTTCCACCGGCACTGTATGTAACTATGAAAAAAATACTCACTTTCCGGACGGAGATGCTCTGTGCAAAATTGCTGATTTATTTGGAGTGTCCATCGATTATCTGATGGGCAGAACCAACTTTCGTTCCGGCCTGGAAGCATTGACACAAGAGATCAGCCCTGATTTTCTCCTGGCAGATCTGGTCAATGAGATTGTCTCTCTTGATGTCCAGCATCAGAAAGAAATCCGCCAGTTTACTGCTTACCAAAAGTTTGTTTTCCAAAAATGCTCTGAACAGCAGCTACCCAAGGGCAGCAGGACCAAAGGCTTGAGACAACAACTCAAATAAATATAAAAAGCATCCGACTGTAAATAACAACAAGCGGATGCTTCTTTTTATCTGGTAGATAAAAACTCATATTCTCTTAACGCCTTGACATCATCAGGATAATTCTGCAAGTAAGTCTGCATCAATACCGCTGCCTTCTCAAATTCTCCCAGGTGCTCGTAAGCCACGATTTCATTAAAAGCCAACGTCTGTTTGATGTTATTATTCTCCGCGCTCATTCCGGCCTGAAAGGCTGCCAATGCCTTCTGGTATTCTCCTCTTGTCATCTCACACAGTCCCAACTGATTATAGATTTCTGCGTTTGTCTTGTCCTTTGCAAGATAAGAGTTATATACGTTTGCGGCATAGTTATAATCTCCGGTGGCTTCATAAGCTCTTCCCAGATACAGATAAGCTTCTGCGCCTCCTCCACTTTTGGCTTCCTCCAGTGCATGATATGCCTGTTGATATTCCTCCAGATAATAGTACATGCGACCTTTATCATAGGCTGATATTTTAGCATCTTTTTTTTGCAGGGCGTTCTGCAGATACTCTTTACCTGTATCCGTCTCCCCATAATAATTCAACACTTCATAGATCTGAATCAACCTGTCATAATTGTCCGGCTCTTTCGCTGCGACTTTATCAAAATCCTCTACGGCAGCTTCTATTTTCCCCAAGCCCAGTCTTACGTTTCCACGCAGGAAAAGTGCATCCGACTCCTGAGGTTTCATAGTCAGAATAGCATCATAAGTGGCCTCTGCCTTGCTCAGACGATTCTCCTTTGTATAGGCAGATGCAAGATAATAATTCAGATCATAGTCCATGGGCTCTAACAGTCCCTTGCTCAGCTTCAAAGCCTCCTCAAAACAGGCCGAAGCATTGGAATACTGGGTAAGCCCCATATAGGCGATTCCCATACCACGGGTGATGAGACGCTCATCTTCCCCTTGATTTCTGGCCTCTTCAAAACTTGCCAGTGCGGACTGATAATCCAGACTTTTGATGGCCTGCATTGCCGCCGACACATTTTCATTACTTTTACCGCAACCGCACAGTCCCACCATGATTCCTACTAATAATACAACTCCCCCAAAAACTCTCCTGCTATTCTTCATAAATATCTGCACCCTTTAATTCTCGTTCATCTTCGCCAACTTTGCCGCTTGGTCTGCTGCGATGCAGGCATCCAGTATCTCATCAATATCACCATTCATGATTCTATCCAGCTTATACAGTGTCAGGCCAATGCGGTGATCCGTCACTCTTCCCTGAGGGAAGTTGTAGGTTCTGATCTTCTCGGATCTATCGCCGGTACCGATCTGGCTTCGGCGAAGCTCAGCCTCTGCATCATGAGCCTTCTGCTGCTCGATATCATATAATTTGGCACGTAACAGTGCAAATGCCTTGGCCTTGTTCTGCAGCTGGGATTTCTCTGTCTGGCTGTATACCACGATACCTGTGGGATAGTGAGTCAGACGCACTGCAGAGTCTGTGGTATTTACACACTGCCCACCATTACCGGAGGCGCGCATGACATCAATACGAATATCCTTTTCGTCGATGACTACATCCACATCTTCCACCTCGGGCATCACTGCTACAGTGATGGTAGAGGTATGAATACGCCCGCCGGACTCTGTCTCCGGCACACGCTGTACACGATGTACACCGCTTTCGTATTTTAACTTAGAGTAGGCACCCTGTCCCGTGATCATAAAGTTTACTTCCTTCATGCCACCGATGCCGATCTCATCCACATTCATGGTCTCCACTCTCCAGCGCTGTTTCTCTGCAAAATGCACATACAGGCGATACATTTCTGCTGCAAACAAAGCCGCTTCATCACCACCGGCACCGGCGCGGATCTCCACGATTACGTTCTTATCATCGTTGGGGTCCTTGGGCAAAAGCAAAATCTTCAGCTCCTGCTCCAGCTCTTCCACACGCTTACGGCTGTCTGAAAGGGTCTCCTTGATCATCTCACGCATCTCTTCGTCAGATTCCTCTTCCAGCATCATCAGGGAATCCTCAATATCCTGCTTGCAATTTTTATATTCTTTATAAGCTTCCACAATGGGAGTCAGGTCACTCTGCTCCTTCATCAGCTTACGGAATCTATCCTGATTCTCAGTAACTGTAGGTTCATTTAATTCTCCCATGATTTCTTCAAAACGGATCAACAGATCCTCTAACTTATCAAACATAGTCTTCCTCATTTCCGCGCTGCCTGCACCAATCTACTGCGCTTTTGCGCGCCATTTTACTATACATATGTGCCAAACACTACTCTATCCAGTCCCGCATAGTCCTGCACCACTTCCACATCCACAAATCCTGCTTCTTCCATCATACACTTCACAGCTCTGGCTTGATCATAACCGATCTCAAAGTACAACGAACCGCCTCGCTCCAGATATTTGGGGGTTTCTTGAATGATTCTCTCATAAAAAATCAAACCATCCTCACTTCCATCTAATGCTGATAACGGCTCATTCTCCCGCACTTCCGGCATCAAGGTATCTATTACTTTGGAGGGTATATATGGTGGGTTGGATACGATTCTGTCAAATTTACCTTCCACCTTCTCGAACAGATCACTGTGAATCCACTTCACATCACGGTCCTCAAGTATCCTTTTGCCATTTTCGCCAGCCACACAAAGGGCTTTTTCAGAGATATCCGCCCCTACTCCCTCGCACCCGTTGGAATAATGGAGCAAGCTGATCAAGATGCATCCGGAACCTGTGCACATATCCAGAATCCGCATTCCGTCATGCAACTCTTTCAACACCTCTTCCACCAGAATCTCTGTATCCTGTCTGGGAATCAGCACATGCTCATTTACCTGAAACGTAAGCCCCATAAAATCCTGTGTTCCTGTCAGATGCTGCAAAGGAATATGCTGTGCCCGCCGCCCTATAAGTACCAGGTACTTATCAAGCTGATCCTTGGTCACTTCTCTGTCACCATGGACCAGAAGATCGTGCCGCCTGGTAGCGCAGACATGTTCCAAAAGTAATCTGGCATCCAGCTCAGCTTCCTGTATCTTAGCTTCTGTCAGTATGCGCCGTCCTTCTTCAAAACATTCCCGGTAGTTCATAGATTCTCTTCGTATCCCATCCATTCACTCAGTTCCTCCAGCTCATATCCAAAGTTCTCCTGAAGATATCCTTTCCAGTCAAATACAGCCTCCACAGCGGTAATGGCCACTTCCACCATGGTTTCATCGGGCTCCTTCGTAGTCATTCGCTGAATGGTCATTCCGGGCATTGACAGAAGCTGCACGATGAAATTATCACTGCGCCCTGCCAGACGAATGATCTCATAAGAAATCCCTGCCACCAACGGCATCATCAGAATACGCAAAAGCACTTTCTGGACCGGATTGTCCACCACGATAAAGAAAGAAATGATGATACTTACAAACAATACAAAGAAAATAAAACTGGTGCCACATCTCTTATGCAACCTGGAACAACGCATGACATTTTTCACAGTTAACGGCTTACCACGCTCAATACAATTAATGCATTTGTGCTCTGCACCGTGATACTGATAGAGTCTGCGGATATCTTTCATAATACTGATACTGGACACATATAAGATAAAGATCAAAATGCGCAGCACACCTTCCAAAATCAATAACAAGGAGCGATTGCGGATAAAATCATCCAACAAAGAAGAAATAAAATAGGGCAATACAATAAAAATGCCAATTGCTAAAAGTAATGCGAACACTGTTACAAATATGCTCATTAATTTCTCAGCAGTTTCTTTTGACATTTTACCGGGCTTTTCCGGCTCATCATTTACCTCTTCTTCATAAAAAGATGCAGAGAAATTCAGCGCCTTGGTTCCCAGCATCAGAGAATCTATGAAATTAAAAATTCCTCTGATAAACGGAATTTCTTTTATTTTATTGCCATGCAGCACACCTTGAAAATTCTCAAGCTCCACTGCGATCTCTCCATCCGGTTTGCGGACTGCCACCGCATAATTTTCTTTATTTTTCATCATAATGCCTTCCAGCACAGCCTGTCCGCCGATTCCGGAATAGCATCCTCTACGTTTTTTAGCCATGGGCAAAACCTCCTGGTAATATCACAAGAAGAGAAAAGGTTGAGATACTTAACTACCTCAACCTTTTGAATCGTCTTATTTAACGCCGTACTTTCTGTTGAACTTATCAATACGTCCATCGGTTCTGGCAGTCTTCTGCTGACCGGTGTAGAATGAATGACACTTGGAACAAACTTCTACGTGGATCTCCTTCTTGGTGGAACCGGTTACAAATGTGTTGCCACAGTTACAGGTTACGGTAGCCTGATAATAAGCGGGATGGATTCCTTCTCTCATTTCTTTCACCTCTCTATATTCATATCACTTAATTCTTTGTTCTCATCCTCACTGCTTATGGAACCACAAACAGCGTTGTTATTGTACCACATCAATGAGAAAGATGCAAGTACTAATTGGTATTTTTTACACCTTTTTTTACAAAAATCTATTCTTTCTTACCAGGGAAACAAATTCACGATTGTTTCTGGTGCGGGAGAACATATCTAAAATCTTGTCTGCAGCCTCGTCAGGCTTCAGTCCATTCAACGCTTTGCGCATGATATTAATGGCCTCAAGCTCGTCCGGAGTCAACAGAAGGTCTTCTCTTCTGGTACCGGATTTGGCAATATCGATAGCAGGGAAGATACGCTTCTCGGACAACTTACGGTCAAGGATCATTTCCATGTTACCGGTTCCCTTGAACTCCTCGTATACTACGTCATCCATCTTACTTCCGGTATCTACCAGTGCAGTAGCCAGAATGGTCAGGCTGCCGCCTTCACGCATGTTACGAGCTGCACCGAAGAATCTCTTAGGCATATGCAAAGCGGACGGATCCAGACCACCGGACAAAGTACGTCCACTGGGGGGGACTACCTGGTTATACGCACGTGTGAGACGAGTGATACTATCGATCAGGATCACAACATCCTTCTTGTGCTCCACCAGACGCTTTGCACGCTCAATTACCATCTCTGACACTCTCTTATGATGCTCCGGTAGCTCATCGAAAGTCGAGTAGATCACTTCTACATTCTCTCCCACGATAGCTTCCTTAATATCAGTAACTTCTTCAGGACGCTCATCGATCAAAAGGATCAGCATATGCATGTGAGGATTGGTGCGCAGAATGGACTTGGCAACCTCTTTTAACAGTGTGGTCTTACCTGCCTTCGGCGGGGATACGATCATACCACGCTGTCCCTTACCCACAGGACTGATCAGATCCATGACTCTCATGGCCACACTACAGCCCGGAGTCTCCAGATTAATCCTCTCATCAGGGAAAATAGGTGTCATATCTTCAAAGTTCATTCTTCTGGCAGTTTCCTCGGTGGTATAACCATTGACGGAACGCACAAACAAAAGGGCGCTGAACTTCTCCTGCTGGGTCTTGATCTTCTTATTGCCTCTCAAAATATCACCGGTCTTCAAGCCGAAACGTCTGATCTGACTGGGTGCCACATACACATCGTTTTCACCGGGCATATAATTCTCGCAGCGGATAAAACCATATCCGTCCGGCATTACTTCCAGAATACCGCTGGCTTCCACACCACTGTCCAGTTCCTTGGGATACTGATTCTCATCGTATACTTCCTGAGGACGGTAAGTACGCTGCTGACGCTCGATTACTTCTGTAATATCAGCATTATCGTTACGGTTATCCTGCTTATTGTCACGGGCTGCATTCTCACCACGAACATTGTCATTTCTTCTATATCCACTATTAGTCACTACATTACTTCTGCTATAATTACCATTTCCTGAACCTTCGTATCTGTTAGAACCGCCTTCCACTCTGGAAACTGATTGGCTTTCGTTGCGCACATAACTGATCCTGGATTCCGGTTTTCTCTGAAAATCGTTGTTTACCTTCACGATGGTTCTGGACTTGGGTGCCTCTTCCCTTGCCGGTTTGGCAGCCTCTTCTTGGGCAGGTGCGGACTTAGGCGCTTCAACCGGTGCAGGTTTGGCCGTTTCTGCTTTCGCTTTATCTTTCTCGTCTTCTGCCAACATCAGATCGATCAAATCTGCCTTTTTCATAATAGAGATCCCCTTCAATCCCCTGGCCTTGGCAAGTTCTTTCAGCTGTACAAGCTGTAATGATTCATACTTCTCTCTCATTCGAATCCTCCTGAAAAATATACTGAAAATGAGTACGTTAAATCACTCATCCAATTGTATACATTATATAAAAATCTAAAAAAGGGGGTTTTCAACACTAATCAATCAAGATGTGTCTTGGACGTGAGACCTTGACTTCATGACTTAATTCACCATGCTAAAGATATTATAACTCAATTTTTTGCAAATAGCAAGTACAAAAACGCTTGCACAATCATGTTTTTTAACGTATACTATTATCAGTTCGCACACTCGCAAAGTATAGGAAAAGAGGTGCTTATTTTGACCACCATAAAAAATATCCCTGTCTTCTGGCTTGGCAAACCATATTATTCACTGGATGCTTATTGTAAATATACTTTTAAACATAAGTGTTACAAAATCGCTCTGGATGCTCATATGACCTGCCCCAACCGTGATGGCACTCTGGGCAGCCGTGGCTGTATTTTCTGCAGCGTGGGCGGAAGCGGCGATTTTGCAGTAAGTACTCGGGACAAAAGCATACACGATCAGCTCATGGAAGGTTTAGACCTTTTGCAAGCCAAAAAAGTAGGAACCCATTTCATTGCTTACTTTCAAGCCTACACCAATACCTACGCCCCAATAGAGTATCTGGAACAGATTTATTTACAGGCTCTTGACCATCCTGATATCTGCGGCATTTCCATAGCCACCAGACCGGACTGCCTACCCGAAGAAGTACTTGCACTTCTTGACTCATTAAAGGAGCGCTATCCTATGAAGTTTATCTGGGTGGAACTTGGACTACAGTCTATGCATGAGAAAACTGCTGCATTTATCCGCCGGGGCTATGACCTTGCCTGCTTTGAAGACAGCTTCCTAAGACTCTCAAAGCACTCCATACCAACCGTTGTGCATGTGATCCTGGGATTTCCCGATGAGACACCGGAAAATATGTATGCTACCATCCGTTATCTGAACAGCTGCCGCCCCTTTGGTATCAAGCTGCAGCTCCTTCATGTGCTGGAAGGAACAGACCTTGCCGCTTTATATAAAGCCGGCACTTTTGAGACATTGTCCAAAGATGCTTATCTTGATATTCTGATACATTGTCTGGAACTTTTGCATCCTGAGATAGTGATTCACAGAGTAACCGGCGACGGGCCCAAGGAATTGACATTGGCACCGCTTTGGAGCCTTCATAAGAGGGATGTGCTAAACTCCCTGCATACACTTATGCGTAGCCGCGGGAATTTCCAGGGAAGACTTTACGGCGAATAAACAACACCAAAAATCCGGAGGAAAGACTTATGCTTCATGATCCACTCACTCTATATAAATTAATCATACTTTATATGTTAAACAGGGTTTCCTTCCCTCTCACTACCGCACAGATAAGCGATTTCATATTGGACAGGGACTATACCAATTTTCTGACTTTGCAGCAGGTGATCAACGAACTGACAGAAGCCGGGCTGATTGCAGGACAGACCATCCGTAACAGGACCCACCTTGACATTACTTCAGAAGGCCGTGAGACCCTCCAATTTTTTGAAAACCGTATCAGTGATGCCATCAAAGAGGATGCAAATGAGTATCTTCGCAAAAATGAATTCACCTTGCGCAACGAAGTATCCGTCATCGGTGATTATTATAAGTCAACCTCCGGTGAATACGAGGCACACCTGGTTGCCAAGGACCGCGGCATCAACCTGATTGACATCACCCTTTCCGTTCCCATAGAGGAAATGGCTGCCTCTATCTGTGACAACTGGCAGAAAAAGAATCAGGACATTTATAAATATTTAATTGAGCAGCTATTCTAAGTTGAAGAAGGCGATTCCCCAAACTGAATCGCCCTCTTTTTTATTCCACGCTTTCATACTGATTTCCACTCTGTCCGGCCTCTTTGCGTATCCTACGCATATGTTCCTTGATTTTTAATTCATAACCATTGCCTGTAGGACAATAAAATTCTTTCCCATTCAATTCATAGGGCAGATACTGCTGCTCCACGTAATGATTGGGATAATCATGAGCATATTTATAACCTGTTCCGTGTCCCAATTTCGCCGCTCCTTTGTAATGGGCATCCTGCAAATGTGTAGGAATCGGCAGGTTGCCTGTCTGCTCCACTTCCTCCATGGCCTGAAAAACTGCATTGCATGCTGCGTTGCTCTTTGGTGCACCTGCCACGTAAGTGACTGCCTGTGCCAGAATAATCTGGGCCTCCGGCATACCCACTCGTTCCACAGCCAGCGAGGCGTTCACCGCCACCACCAACGCATTGGGATCTGCATTCCCCACATCCTCTGATGCACAGATCATGATCCTGCGGGCGATAAATGTCACACTTTCCCCGGCATAAAGCATCCGGGCCAGATAATAAACTGCCGCATCCGGGTCAGAACCACGCATGCTTTTGATAAACGCTGATATGGTATCATAGTGATTATCTCCGTTTTTATCATACCTGACTGCCCTTTTCTGGATACACTCCTGCGCCACCTCAAGGGTGATATGAATCAGACCATCTGCATCTCTCTGGGTAGTCATTACCCCAAGTTCAATGGCATTCAGCGCATGTCTTGCATCTCCACCTGAGATATCTGCCAGAAAATCAAGAGCATCCTCCTCGATCACCGCCTGATATTCACCCATTCCTCTTTCCGAATCATATACCGCCTTTCGCAAAAGTTCCTTGATCGACTCTCTGGGTATGGGCTTTAACTCAAAGATGATAGATCGGGAGATTAACGCACTGTTTACTTCAAAGTAGGGATTCTCTGTGGTAGCACCGATCAAGATCAGGGTGCCGTCCTCCACAAAAGGCAGGAGGTAATCCTGCTGTCCCTTGTTAAAACGGTGGATCTCATCTATGAAAAGAATGGTACGTTTGCCGTACATTCCCTGTAAATTCTTAGCCTTGGCCACCACCTCTTCCATATCCTTCTTGCCGGCTACGGTGGCATTGATCTGGGTAAATTCGGCACTGGTGGTATTGGCGATGACCTTGGCAAGGGTGGTCTTACCGGTTCCGGGGGGACCATAAAAAATGACGGAGCTGATCTTGTCTGCTTTGATGGCACGGTATAGCAGCTTGTCCTGGCCGATGATGTGCTCCTGGCCTACTACTTCTTCTAGAGTGCGGGGGCGCATACGGGCGGCGAGGGGGGATTCTTTTTCCATATTGGTGGTTCGCATGTATTCAAATAAGTCCATGGGGTCCTCGGCTTTCTGGTTGGGGGGATAAATAGGCGAGTGACGCCGCTGAGTGCAGGTGCCGCCCACGGGAGGTAGGGGGGGGACATTCTCCTGTTGCCCTGGGCGGTCCCCCAAGCCCCCAAAGGGCGGCTCACATCGCCCGTAAGCGGGGGCGATGCGAGCCAGGGGTCTTGGCTCCACAGGTCATAAGGAGAATATACCCTCCCTACCTCCCGTAGGCGGCACCTGCACTCTCAGCGGCTGTTACTGGTCAATTTATAAATCCGAACCAAATCTTATGACTTTACTATATTATAACTTTATTATATATGGAAAAGGGTTATTTGACAATATATTACTTTTCAGTTATTATTAGAATACAAGGTTAGTTTGAATGGAGGGTGAGTGTATGAGTAATGGGTTAAGGAAGAAGAAACGTATAGAGAATAGGTCATTTTGGGGGCAGTTGTATGAGGATAATCTGGTGGTTTTGAATGTTTTGACGGTGGTTTTTATGGGGATGGTGATTGTGGGGGGGCGGTTTTATTCGAAGTTTACTTATGGT
>JAZQGM010000038.1:0-19612 GCA_045540075.1 Acetatifactor sp.
TGAAGTGTATCTTTTGATGAGAAGATTCGACGAGATTGCTCAAAAATAGGCGCACTTATAGCGTAAAAACCATAAGACGTTTTAGTGGTAAGTCCTATGCGATCAGTGGCTTTAAACTGCGGATATATTCATGGTGTTTGATTTTGTCTGCAAGAACCACGGATATCAACTGTGTAATACCTGCGAGAATCAAATCAGCATGCAATGTTTTTTCGTTTTGTGTACGGCGACCTGCAAGACAGAGATTTTCTTTGATATGATTGATGTCTCTCTCCACAACAGTACGTATTTTATAGATATTATCCCAATCTTCAGTGCCCCGGACAACTCCGGGATATGCACGGAGGTTCTTTTCGGGATAGATATATACCATTCGTCCGCATTTTGAAGAAGTACATGGATGATCGCATTGACATTCTCGGTGGTATTTTCCGGTGGATTTATCGTATATCCATTTGATTTTGGGACAGACAAATTTATACCGGGGTATCCCATTGCGAAGTTTTGAAATGCCCTCATACTTCATGGTAAGATTTTTATCATGTGGACAACAGGGAATGCCATTGCCATTGATTGTATAATCAGCATTCTTAAGCTGGGACCTGGAATTGAGAGGGATATAGGCTTTTTCAAAGTGGCGATTTTTACCAAAGGTATCACCAGTCAGAAGGTCTTTGTAGAGCCGAACGGTATCAAAAGCGGCGTCGCCAAGAAAGGTTTTGGGATTGATCAGGGGATGCTTGGCAAAGAAATCTTTCAAGGTGGGAATAAGCAGCTTTGAGTCATGGGCACATTTATCTTCATCCGGTGAATCCGATTTTTTATCAACGAGAATGTCCGGATGAGAGTTCATAAACTCCTTGTTATAAAAAGAGATATGTCGAATAATGCCTAAGCCGTTGGTGATGATGCCAAATTTAAAAACATAACAGAAATGTCCATTGACATAAAGCTGTTTGATTTCAGGATTGGCGGAAGCATGAGGGGGCATAGAGCTGTAAGCAGCACTATAAGGATTATAGTTTGTATCAACGCCCATAGATTTTGCATAAGCTTTTAGCTGCCTAATGATCCGGTTTGCGTATTTGGGATTGTTTTCTGTAACAAAAGCTTCGATGCCGGAAGAATCAAAGATAGTCATGTCAGCCTTGGCAGAATCAATAGCCCGGCAGATTGGCTCGGTCATATCCACGAGATTGTCAAAAACGGACTGCAAATCATCAAGGAAGTCCTGTTTAAAACGAGTAATTTTAGAAGCGTCGGGAATCTTGGAAAAACCACAAAATTCACGCAAAGGCTTAGAGTAATGAAGAAAAGTAAGCAAAAGCTGATCTGTGGGGATTGAAAAAATACGCTGAATGATCAAAGCCCAAAGCAAGGCATTTAAAGGGTATTTACGGGTACGCCCCGTTGATGCATAAAAATGATTACGGAAAGTAATCGGGACAATTTCATCAAGGTCAATGTGGGATTCAAGAAGAGACAAAAATGTGGGTTTGTCATTATAAAATTTATTTTGGCAATCTTCAAAAATGTCTTCCATAGAGAGCTGTTTATATGGTATCATAGGTATCAGAATAACTCCTTTCTTGGTGGATGGTTTATAGTTTCTAGTCAACTCTATTATACCACAAACCAGTGAGGAGTTGTTTTATTTTAGCAAAGAAAAAAGCCTTAAAAATCAAGGCTTGCGGCGTTTCGCAAACGCCTACAAATATATAAAATAAAGAGGTAATGCCCTGTGGGGCAGAACGGAGGAAATTATGGATTTGACAGATATCAAAGACTTATACCGGGAGAGAGAGAAGTACATTGGTAAGGAAGTGACCGTAGGAGGCTGGGTGAGAAGCAATCGCGACTCTAAGAATTTTGGATTTATCGTGATCAATGATGGTACCTTTTTTGAGCCTCTGCAGGTGGTATATAGTGATAAGCTGGAGAATTTTGCAGACTTGTGCAAGATGAATGTAGGTGCAGCGCTGGTGATCCGCGGTATCATCGTGGAGACGCCCCAGGCCAAGCAGCCTTTTGAGATGCAGGCCCAGGAAGTGTTTGTGGAGGGTCTTTCAGGGGCTGATTATCCTTTGCAGAAGAAGAGACATTCTTTTGAATATTTAAGAACCATCTCACATCTGCGTCCCAGGACTAATACTTTCCAGGCTGTGTTCCGTGTGCGTTCTTTGATTGCCTATGCAATCCATACTTTCTTTATGGAGAGAGGATTTGTATATGTGCATACGCCGTTGATCACCGGAAGTGACTGTGAAGGTGCCGGTGAGATGTTCCAGGTGACCACCATGGATCTGAACAATATTCCCAAGACAGCAGATGGTGCCGTAGATTTTAGTCAGGATTTCTTTGGAAAATCCACGAACCTGACTGTAAGCGGACAGCTGAATGTAGAGACTTATGCTTTTGCATTTAAGAATGTGTATACCTTTGGACCTACCTTTAGAGCTGAGAATTCCAATACCACCAGACATGCAGCTGAGTTCTGGATGATTGAGCCGGAGATGGCTTTTGCAGACTTAAAGGATGACATGTTGCTGGCTGAGAGTATGCTGAAATTTGTGATCCGCTATGTGTTGGAAAATGCTCCGGAAGAGATGAATTTCTTTAATCAGTTTGTGGATAAGGGGCTGATCGAGAGACTGAACCATGTGGTAAATTCTGATTTTGGTCATGTGACTTATACAGAGGCTATCAAGATTCTAGAACAGCACAATGATGAATTTGACTATAAAGTATTCTGGGGTTGTGATCTGCAGACGGAGCATGAGAGATATCTGACAGAGAAGGAATTCAAGCGCCCTGTATTTGTAACGGATTATCCGAAGGAGATCAAGGCATTCTATATGAAACTGAATGAGGATGGCAAGACCGTTGCTGCAATGGACTGTCTGGTTCCCGGTATCGGTGAGATCATCGGCGGCAGCCAGCGTGAGGATAAGCTGGAAGTTCTGGAGCAGAGAATGGAAGAGATGGGTCTTAGAAAAGAAGATTATGACTTTTATCTGGATCTGAGAAGATACGGTTCCGTGCGCCATGCAGGCTTTGGTCTGGGCTTTGAGCGCTGTGTTATGTACCTGACCGGTATGGGCAACATCCGTGATGTGATTCCGTTCCCTCGTACTGTGAATAATTGTGAGTTATAGTAATAGTTCATCCGGGTATCTTCTCTGAGGGAGCGCCCGAATATGAGCAAAAAGTAGCTGCGAAGCAGCGGAAAGCCCGAAGGTGCGATTAGCACAACAAAGTTGTGCGCGAATGGGTGCGAGCTGAACGCCACTTGTATGGGAGTGGGCTGAATGTCAATGTCAAATTATTAGAAAGGTGTGGTATTCAACTGTTATGAGTAAATTTCAAGTAAGAACATCCGGTAAGATGAGAGAAACCTTACACAGAGTGGTGGCTATAGTTCTTTCAGCAGTGGTATTAAGTGCGATGCCGGGTGAAGTGATAACAGTGGAAGCCACATCTATTTCTGCGATCCAGAACCAGATCAACAAGGATCAGCAGAATCTGAACAATATCAATAATCACCTGTCAGAGCTGGCAGATGAGCAGGATCTGATAGAAGAAATGATCGCAGATCTGAATTCTGAAATCCTCAATATGATGACCAGTATCAGCCTGAAGGAGGATGAAATCGCTTCAAAGGAGCAGGATATTGTCAATAAACAGGTGGAGATTGATCAGATGCAGTTGGAATACGAAGCTGCCAAGAACCGGGAAGAGGTGCAGTATCAGGCCATGAGAGCCAGAATCCGCCTTATGTATGAGAATGACAGCTTGTCTATGTTTGCCCGCATTTTGGAGAACACGGGACTCAGTGGCCTGATCAATGCGGCGGATTACATAGAGAAGATTTATAAAGTCGACAATGAGCTGTTGAATCAGTATGAAGCTACCAAGAATCATGTTCATGACTTGTGGGATCAGTTGGTATTGGAAAAACAACAGTTGGAAAATGATAAGGCACAGTTGGAACGTGACAGGTCGTATTTGCAGACTCTGAAGATAGAGTTAGATGGCAAACTTGCCAAAAAGAAGCAGGAGTCAGCCAATTATGAGGCTGAGATTAAGAAGTATCAGAAGCAGGCCGAAGCCGCCAAAAAGAAGATTCAAGAGGAGCAGAAAACCTTAAAAAAGCTGCAGGAAGAGCTGAAGAAACAACAGCTACAGGCAAATTCCCAAGCAACCAACGGTAATTATACCGACACAGGATATGGATCTTTGATCGATGGTTCCTCAGGCAGTGACTTGGGTAAAAAGATAGCAAAGTACGGTTGCCAGTTCATCGGCAATCCTTATGTGTACGGTGGAACCAGCTTGACCAATGGTGCAGACTGTTCCGGTTTTGTATATCGGATTTATGGAAATTTTGGTTATTCTCTTCCAAGAACTTCTTATGAGCAGCGCAGTGCCGGTTCATCAGTGTCTTACGATGAAGCACAGCCCGGAGATTTGATCTGTTACGATGGACATGTAGGAATGTACATCGGTGGTGGCAAGATTGTGCACGCCAGCAATGCTAAGACAGGCATTAAAGTAAGTAATGCTACTTACCGGCCTATCCTTGCGGTCAGAAGGATTGTATAGTATTAACATGTATTAATAGGATTAGAAAATGAATAAATATGAAGCACTGAAGAAATATTTCGGGTATGATTCCTTCCGCCCGGGGCAGGAGACTATGATAGACGCCATCCTGCAAGGTCGGGACGCACTGGGAATTATGCCAACGGGAGCAGGAAAATCCATCTGTTATCAAGTACCTGCCCTTCTGCTCCCGGGGATCACGTTGGTGATCTCTCCACTCATATCCCTTATGATGGATCAGGTAAAAGCACTGAATCAGGCAGGTATTCATGCAGCTTTTATCAATAGCTCCCTGACAGAGAGTCAGATTAATAAAGCATTGCTATACGCATCCCAAGGCAGATATAAAATTATCTACGTCGCACCTGAGCGTCTGGAAACAGAAAGTTTCCGCTTTTTTGCTTCTAAAGCAAAGATCTCCATGGTTACAGTGGATGAAGCCCATTGTATCTCTCAGTGGGGCCAGGACTTCCGGCCCAGTTACCTGAAAATTGTAAGTTTCATAGAATCTTTGTCAAAGCACCCCATCGTCAGTGCTTTTACAGCTACTGCCACCAGAGAAGTGAAGGAAGACATTATCTGTGTGCTGGGACTTAGAGAACCGCAAGTTTTGGTAACAGGCTTTAACCGTGAAAACCTGTACTTTGAAGTGCGTCATATCCGTAATAAGGAGGAGCAGTTGCTTCAATACATCAGTTCCAGGCCCGGTGACAGTGGTATCATCTACTGTGCTACCCGCAAAAATGTGGAAGCAGTCTGCACCTTTTTAGAGGACATGGGGGTGGATGCTACAAGATACCACGCGGGCTTAAGTGCTGATGAAAGAAAACGCAATCAGGAGGATTTTATTTACGATGTGAAACCGGTGATGGTAGCCACTAATGCTTTTGGAATGGGCATTGACAAATCCAACGTTCGCTACGTCATTCATTACAACATGCCCCAAAGTCTGGAAAACTACTATCAGGAAGCCGGCAGAGCAGGTCGTGACGGTGAACCTTCCGAATGCATCATCCTCTATTCTCCTCAAGATGTAGTCATGGATCAATTTCTAATAGAAAATGGCAAAGACAGCCAGGAAATGGATCCCCAGACAAAAGAGATGGTGCTGGAGAGAGACAGAGAACGCTTGAAAAGGATGACCTTCTACTGCATTACCAACGATTGCCTGCGAGATTATATCCTGCGCTACTTTGGAGAATACGGCAATACCTACTGCGGCAATTGCTCTAATTGCCAGACCCAGTTTGAGACCGTAGATATCACAGATATTGCAGGAACTATAATTGAGTGCGTGAGAACCAGCCGTCAACGATACGGCATCAACGTAATTCTGGACACCGTCCATGGCGCCAACACCGCCAAAATACGTGATTACCGCATGAACCAAAATCCCTGTTACGGTCACCTTGCCAAAATAAAAACCCACAAGCTCCGCAACATCATGAACTACCTCCTGCTGGAAAGCTACTTGGTCACTACCAATGACGAGTACGCAACCCTAAGACTCACCGAAACTTCTATAAAAGTCCTTGCAGGCGATATTTCCATAACCATGAAAATGCCAAAAGACCCTGCTCCCGTTACCGAAGGTCAGTCCCTCGAAAATGCTTCTTCCAAAGCAACCGGCAAATCCGGCAAGACTACCAAATTCGGCAAGAAAACCTCCGAAAGATCCGCCGGAACCGACGATAAAACCTTTAGTCTGGCAGAACTGGACAACCGTGGCAGAGCCCTTTTTGAACAACTTAGATTACTCCGCATGGAAATTGCCAAAGAAGAAAAAGTACCGCCCTATATCGTCTTTTCTGATAAAACTTTGGTGCAGATGTGTTTTGTAAAGCCACAAAATAAGAAACAAATGATGGGCGTATCCGGGGTGGGGGAATTCAAGTTCGAGAAGTATGGGGAACGATTCCTGCAATGTATTCAAGGCATGGTATAGGGGGCGGGGCGAGTGCTGCCCGGGTGGGCAGGTATTCAAATTCCGACACGCTCTCGCTCCGTGAAAAACGTAGCGGTACTAGGCTCGAGACGCAACAAGTTGCGTCTGACCTCGCCAAGTGCCGACGTTTTTCAAGGGTCTCCATTTGAACACCTGCCCACCTGGGCTGAACTTGCAGCTATCTATATACATGCTTTGTTACATAACATAAATGTAACCAATGTATCTATTACAATCGGTTAAATATCGCAAAAATAAGTATTTGTAAAATATTGGTAGTATTTGTCAAATAAACATGTTATACTAAAACCATCCTATAAACAGCATTCATTTATCAGCGGATTATAGAAGCATTACTGCTACGCGCATCGGCGTCACTAGGAACCACGTAACTAGCCCATGCGTCTTTAACCCGCGCAACAGAGGAAACTATGTCTATTATTAGGAACAAAGGAAAAAGGCTGAACGGATACGCCCCCAATTATGTAGTATTTGACCTGGAAACCACCGGAATCAGTATACAGCGCGACACCATCATTGAGATTTCCGCCATCAAGGTTGTAAACAAAGAGGTGGTCAAAGAATTTTCCACCCTTGTAAATCCTGGCAGGCACATTCCGACAGGAGCCACTGCGGTGAATGGAATCACGGATGCAATGGTGGCCGGAGCTCCGAAACTGTCAGAGGTTATGGTGCAGTTTCTGGAGTTTATCGGAAATGATATTTTGGTGGGGCACAATATTCATACGTTTGATACAAATTTTGTCTATGATGCGGCTTTAGGGCTGTTGGGAAAAGAACTGCGCAATGACTATGTGGATACGCTTTATATGGCCAGGCAGTGTCTGCCGCAGCTTGCGCATCATACACTGGGAGATGTGGCAGGGAATTTTCGGATTGCCACAGACGGAGCCCACAGGGCACTGAACGATTGTCGGATGAATCAGCAGATATACGAGCAAATGGGAAGAATGATCGGAGAAGGTCTGCAGTCAAAGCAGCCGGAAGTGATGTGTCCGGTTTGCGGAAGCGAGCTTATAAGGCGAAAGGGGCGATACGGAGAATTTTACGGATGCAGTGGTTTTCCGGGGTGTCGCTATACCCGGAATGTGTAAATAATTATGTTATATTGGTGTATGTGAATTGAAGGAGAATCATGCAGAATAAAAATAATAAAACACACTACCCGGTCACTGACCCGGTGAAGATTGGTGCCAAGCTGAAAGAACTCTGTGATGTACAGAATATTTCCACCATAGAACTTAAAGATTATCTTCACATGGGATCGACACAGGGTATTTACTTATGGTTCAGTGGTCAGCGCCTGCCTAATGTGGATAATTTGTGGGCTCTCAGCAGATATCTGGGGGAGCGGGTAGATGATCTGATCAATAGTGAACGTATGGAGCAGGCCAATCAGATTCTGTCAAATGATCTGTTACCGCCTCATGGAAAACGGATTCTGTTGTATTGGATGAGGATGCAGAAAAAATAATCAATTTATAATTATATCATATTATTTTTAATCTGTCATTCAACAAATTGTTGAATGACAAAAAAATATTTTTGTGCTATACTTTAAATTAACAGCAGCTGTTAATTTAATATCTTACTATCAGAACGGCCAGATCGGCTGAATTTCCCCGGATGCTTTCAAGAATGAAAGAAAATAATTGCAGGAAAGGAGGGAAAATTACAGATAAGGATATTACATATGTATTATCCGGGGTGTCTTGAGAATCTCAAATTTTTCCAAATGATATCAGTGCTGTACAATACAGCAGAGAAAATTATAAAAGGCGAAGGAGACGTTTTATGACTTACCAGGATTTTAAAAGCGAATTATTTCGCATTATTATGCAACAGGATATGGTAAAGGGCAAGAAGGTAATGCTTCTGGAAAGAGGCTTCACCACAGGCGAAAGCCAGATGCTCAGTATGATACGCTACATTAATAAGGTGACTTACGGAAAGGAGAGCAATATTGTACGCGCTGATTACATCCATGTGGTGTGGGGCGAGGGCAATATTCGTAGTATGATGAACTGGAGCGTAAAAGAGTATTATGATAAATATAAGATACATGGATGGGAAGGCATTTTGCCGGAATTATTGACGAAGATTCAGAACGCAGGACAAAGTCTGGAGTGGCTTCACTTAGAAGGAGATGGATATGAACTGTGTAAAGATCGGCTGATCATCAGGCCCATTAATTATGACCGCAATAAATACGAGCTGGAGAATTGTATTTACTGGCGTTATGGAGACATTGCGCTGACATTGTATGGTGTGGTGTCTGACGAGGATGAGGATTATGTTACTATGAAGATCAATCGCGGGCTTATAGAGGAATGGGAGGTTTCGGATGATTTGCTGATGACAAATGCGCTGCATAATACCTTTAAAACAATGCCCCCGAGGCTCTACTATTGTACGGATTTGAGGAGAAAGCATTCGTGGAAAGAGGGTGTGTTTATGCCGGACGAGATTTCCGACGATGTTACTGCTTTTCAGGTGAATTCTGATAATAAGTTAGAAGGAATTCTGGGTTATAGACTTACCACCACAAAAAATATTAATGGTGCTGTAGCATTCTTTTATCCCGGAGTACAGGAGGAGATTTCAAAGCTATTAGGAGGAGATTATCTGGTAGGTTTCACAAGTATTCACGAAGCGATCGTACATCCTGTGAGCAATCAGGATCCTGATGTCATGCGGGAATCCATTCATGATATTAATGATGTGTTCCCCAGAGAAGAGATGCTGACCAATCGAATCTATCGGTATTACGGGGAAAGTAAGGAGCTGAAGGAAATTTGAGGCAGCAGCCTGTGTGCAGGCAAACACATCTTTTGTGATTTTCTCTAGAAAATGAAGCTATAAGTGTTAAAATATTTATTAGAGTACATAATATACGAAAAGCCATAGAAAGAGGTGCAGAAGATGTGTACAGCAGCAACTTATAAGACAAAGGATCACTACTTTGGGCGCACGTTGGATTTTGAATTCTCCTATGAGGAGACTGTGACCATAACTCCACGCAATTATCCGCTACATTTTCGTAAGGTGAACGATTTGGAGAAACATTATGCCATGATCGGTATGGCTTACGTGGTGGAGGATTATCCCCTTTATTATGATGCCACCAATGAGAAGGGTTTGAGTATGGCAGGGCTATATTTTGCAGGCAATGCAGACTATAAACGGGAGAAGGCGGGTTGTGACAATGTGGCGCCTTTTGAATTAATACCTTGGGTATTGGGGCAGTGCAGTAATATTGCAGAAGTGAAGACTCTTCTGGAACCCATGAATCTGATAGAGGAACATTTCAGCAACAAACTACCCCTGTCCCCCCTTCACTGGATCATCTCCGACCGGGATGGGTCCATTACAGTGGAATCTGTGAAAGAGGGCCTTAAGGTATATGATAACCCGGTAGGCGTCCTGACCAATAACCCAAGCTTTGATTATCATATGTTTAACCTGAATAATTATAGGGGTCTGTCTATTGATACTCCGGAAAATCTCTTCTCTAAAGATTTGGACCTGGCAATCTATAGTCGCGGCATGGGAGCCATAGGATTACCGGGGGATCTGTCTTCCGCATCCCGCTTTGTAAAGGTGGCCTTTACCAAAATGAACTCCCTGTCGGGAGATTCAGAGTCCGAAAGCATCAGCCAGTTTTTCCATATCCTCGGCTCCGTAGATCAGCAAAGAGGCTGCGTGCGGATGGGAGAAGGCCAATATGAGATTACCATATATACCTCATGCTGCAATACGGACAAGGGAATTTACTATTACACCACCTATGAGAATCATCAGATCACGGCTGTGGATATGCACAGAGAGGATTTGGAGAGTTCCGGGCTGGTAAGCTATCCTTTGGTGAAAAGGCAGCAGATATTGTGGCAGAATTAACATGATGTCAACCGCCCTAAGAATCTTAAAAGGTTCTTGGGGGCAGTTGACATTGTTTTGTTAAGCTTTTATAATGGATTATAACGTAATAAATAAATCCATAAAGATAAGGAGTGATCATTATGAGTAGTTTTGAGAACCTTCGTGTGGTAGATAATTTCTACCAAACCTCTCTGTTTTTCCCAATGCCCACTGTGATCATCAGTACGCTTTGCGAAGACGGAACCACCACTTTGGGGCCGTATTCTCTGGTGCAACCGTATTATGTGGCAGGAAAGGATTATTATGCCATGCTTCTTTGCTGTCGTAATTCATCCAATACTGCACAGAATATCTTGCGAAACGGAAAATGTGCACTGAATTTCATTGATGATAAGGTAAAGACCTTTAAAGAGGCGGTGAAACTTTCCTGGCCCGGTGATAAGCCTAGCGAAAAGATGCCGAAATGTAACTTCAAATTGGAAAAGAGTATGATTGAGGAAGAAACAGGTGAAGCGAGGCCGCAAGTGATGACAGATGCCATACAAGTAATTGAGTGTACCTGGATGCGTGAACTTGACGGTGCGGATCAGGATATGCCGGGTGAGCTGAATGGTTATGAAGGTCCTTACCATGATTTTAATGGAATTACCAGCAAATTCGGAGCACATTTTATTCTCCGTGTAGATAAGATTCTCATGAAGAAACAATATAGCGATGCGATCATCAACGGTGTAAGAGCCAAAGATTTCCCCGCTCTTCCGGTTGACTATGGTTATCGTGACAGTAAAAACTTCTGGTTCCACAGAAAAACAAAGATGAGAGCAGAGCTTTTACAGATGCGTCAGGCATCTTTAGAGTCCGTACGTTATGCAGCGGACCGTGCAGATGATAAGATCAAATTTACCGATGAAGCACTGAAGACGGTTCTGGGTGTTCCCAGGGTGTTCTTATCAGTGGTTTTAAAAGGCTGTGTAGACTGGGCCAGAGAGAATAATGTGGAACTTATCACAGAAGAGCATATGAAGATCATTAACGATAAACGGTCAAAAGAAAAGAATAAAAATAAATAGAGTTAGGTGAGAAAGAATATGGCTATGAGAAAGGTGTATTATGGTCCAGAAGGGATAATGCTCAGTCATATACTCAGAATGTATGACAAGGAGAGCCTGTCGATTTATGCCAGGGAATTGCAGTTAAGACGAATTTCAGGGTTGAAAAAGGATGAACTTGCTGAGAAAATAGCAAATGAGTTATTGGAACCAACCGTAATGAAGAGGAGAGTTGCAACTTTTAGTATGACGATTTGGCATGTGCAAAAATTATATACATCTGATGGGAACTCTTACCAAGTGTTGCCATATGATTTTTTTACCGCAATAAAAAATATGTTGAAAATGAAAAATGGTCTGAGACAGATGATTAAGTTTATGGTGGACAGTCGTTGGACAGAAAAAACAGCATGTAAACTTTGTAAAAAGAAGAATAGTCAGATAGTGTAAAGATTTACAATGCGTTTATTGACATCGCTTGCTCTGCATAGTCATATCCCCCAAGAATCTCTCATACAATGTAAAAAAGATTCTTGGGGGATTTCTTTTGAAGGATTATATTGAAGAGCGAGCCATCAATATTGCGAATTATATCATAGATTATAACGCAACGGTACGGCAGACGGCGAAGGAGTTTGGGGTAAGCAAGAGTACGGTACATAAGGATGTAACAGATAGATTGATGCAGATCAATCCTGCACTTGCAAAACAAGCCAGAAAGGTTCTGGATGTGAACAAATCTGAACGCCATATCCGTGGCGGGCTCGCCACACGGGAAAAATATCTACATAAAGAACATCGATGATTATGAAAAGAAGTCACAGACAAAGCATCTGATACGGAGGCTTTGTCTGTGACTTCTTTTTAAACTTTAAAAATGGCGCAAGATTGTTGATTTTTCTCGAGGCCCTAGTATTCCCCGGTCCACCGTCCGGTCTTCACGCAGACCACTTCCCCGGCCTTTAAACTGGCCGGTACATCAATAATTCTCTGATTCCTGCTTCCTCTAAAGCTAAGCTCCAAGCTGCGCTCTGCCAAAAGAAACGGCCCATCGATCAAAATATCAATCTTCTCAAGTAACTGTTTCTGCGCTGCGGTACCATCAAGCAGTTGCTCAAAAGTATACCCGGAATAAGAAGCCACTTCATACCTGTTTTCCTTCAACAATCCCGCCAGAATCCCAAACCCCTCCGCCTGAGCGAATGGTTCGCCGCCGGAAAATGTGACGCCCTTGCACAGTGGATTGGATCGTACGATCTGTAGAATTTCCTCTTCCTCCATCAGTGTACCGCCCTCAAAAGGCCATGTGGATGGATTGTGGCAGCCTGGGCAGTGATGCGGACAGCCCTGGCTGAAGATGGTGGTGCGGATGCCGGGGCCGTCTACGATGCTGTCAGTGATGATGTCGGCCAGATTAAGCATTGGGGTTCAGACCGTGTTTTACACGATCTCTCTCCTCGGCGCGCTTCGCGTCGTTCCATTTATCCATGGTTCCTACCAGGTAGCCGGTGATGCGGCGAATGCGCTCGAATCCCATGCCTTGTCCAACGGTACTATTCTGTGTCTGTGTGCTCATATGAATACCTCCTTAGCGAATTCCCTGAAATGCGGGCATTTCGGGATAGATTTTTCTCAGTTCTTCTATCTTTTCAGGTGAGATGGCTTCTCCCTCTCTGCGGCCGCAGCGAGGGCAGACATCTTTGATGATTCCGACATATCCGCAGACGGGGTCTCGGTCTACCGGATGGTTGATGCTTCCGTAGCCAATGTGGAAGTCGTGCATGCAGCGCACGATGGATTCAAAGGCTTCTACATTTTGTGCGGTGTCGCCGTCCAGCTCTACATAGCTGATGTGTCCGGCGTTACAAAGTGCGTGGTAAGGTGCTTCTAAGCGGATCTTGTCATAAGCAGAAATGTTGTGCCATACAGGGATATGGAAGCTGTTGGTATAATATTCTCTGTCGGTGATGCCTGCAAGCTTGCCATAGCGCTTCTGGTCCATGCGGATGAAGCGGCCGGACAGGCCTTCTGCGGGTGTGCCCAGCAAAGAAAAGTTCATCTTTAATTCCTGAGACTTTTTGTCGCAATAATCACGCATGTAGGAGATGATCTCCAGACCCTTCTTCTGAAGCTCTTCATCTTGGCCGTGATGCTTGCCGTAGAGAGCGGTCAGGGTCTCTGCAAGGCCGATAAAGCCAATGGACAGAGTACCATGTTTGAGTACTTCTCTCAGGTCATCGTGGAGGGTCAGTTTGTCGGAATCCAGCCATACACCCTGTCCCATCAGGAAGGGGTAGTTGTAAATGTGCTTGTTGGCCTGGATCTCAAAACGGTCTAACAGCTGCTGTGCCACCAACTCCAGCATATCCGTAAGCTTCTGATAGAAAAGCTGTTCATCCCCCTGGCTTTCGATGGCCAGTCTGGGCAGGTTGATGGAGGTGAAGGACAGGTTTCCTCTGGAATAAGAAATCTGCTTCTCCGGGTCATACACATTACCCATGACACGGGTTCTACAGCCCATGGTAGCAACCTCTGTCTCCGGTCTGCCGGGCACATAGTATTGCAGGTTAAAGGGCGAATCCAGGAACACGTAGTTGGGGAATAAGCGCTTGGCACTTACTTTGCAGCTTAAACGGAACAGATCGTAGTTGGGATCTCCTTCATTGTAGTTGATGCCTTCTTTTACCTTAAAAATATGAATCGGGAAGATACAGGTCTCGCCATGTCCTAAGCCTGCGTCCAGTGCAAGCAGGATGTTGCGGATAACCATGCGGCCTTCGGGACTGCAGTCGGTTCCATAGTTAATGGAAGAGAACGGTGTCTGAGCACCGGCACGGGAATGCATGGTGTTTAAGTTGTGGACAAAACCTTCCATGGCCTGCTGTGTATCCCGGTCTGCCTTTTGCCATGCACGTTTTCTGGCTCTTGTTACCAGACCCTGGGCCTGTGCCTCGGTAATGTTGTATTGCATGGTCAGATCCTGAATGATCTTCTTGTCAAAGTCTTCTTTATTGGCCATCTTGGCAGTCTCACCGCATGCTTTCTCAGCAGTGGTCACGATTTCCTTGATGGAATCCATCTCATTGTCCAGATCCAGCAGATCCTCCAATGCTTCCTTCAGACGGCGGATATAGGCCTTGCGGTAAGTTCTGGCAACGCCCTCTGCCATACCGTAGTCAAAGTTGGGGATGGACTGTCCGCCGTGCTGGTCGTTCTGGTTGGATTGAATAGCGATGGCGGCCAAAGCGGCGTAGCTCTGGATGCTGTTGGGTTCGCGTAAGTATCCGTGACCGGTGGAAAAACCGCCGTGGAACAGCTTAACGATATCAATCTGACAACAGGTAGTAGTCAGGGAATAAAAATCAAAATCATGTATATGAATGTCACCTTCACGATGAGCCTTAGCGTGCTCGGGACGTAACAAATAAGCTTCGTTGTAGGACTTGGCACCTGCGGAACCGATCTGCAGCATACTGCCCATGGCAGTGTTGCCGTCGATATTGGCGTTGTCACGCTTCATATCACTGATGCGGGCATCCACATTGGTGATCTCGTCGATGGTCCTCATCAACATAGTCTTGGATTCACGGGCTCTGGTGCGGTTGGCACGGTAAAGAATATAAACCTTGGCCGCAGCACTGAAACCATGGTTCATCAACTGACGCTCCACGGTATCCTGAATCACTTCGATATTAGGAGCTCCTGTTACAAAAAGTCCTTCCAGCTCTCGCTGTACATCATTGGCTACTCTGGCAGCGTCGGCAGCATCTCCGTCGTGGGAAGCTTCCAAGGCTTTCAGAATAGCACTTGCAATTTTGTTCTGGTCGTATAAAACGACACGTCCGTCACGCTTGATAATACTCTGAATCATATGTATAGACCTTGCTTTCGTTAAAATGGTGACACAATATGTTGTGCGATTAAAAAAAGGTTACTACAATATATTGACATATATTAAGGCTGTTGTCAAGAGATTTTTGAATTCCGGGCAGAGATATTTTCTGATAAATCCCATGACCAATAAATTAATGAAAATAAGTGTTTACAAACGGGTACTCTAGTGGTAATGTAGTAATATATACTATATAGTAAAGTATTCAAGACTAATTACCTGGAGGCCGAAGAGAATGAAGATTATAGCAGATTCATCAACACTATATTCACCACAGGAGGGCAAAGAACTGGGGATTACCATCATCCCTGTCAGTGTGGCGATCAATGGTGAAACATATAAAGATTACGTTGATATTCAGAGTGAAGAATTTCTGAGAATGATTGAAAATGGTGGTGTACCCACATCGTCCCAGCCTGCCATCGGTGAGGTGATGGAAGCCTTTGAAGAAGCCGGGGAAGAGGAAATATTGATGTTATCCATAGGAGATGGGCTGTCCGGCGCTTACCAGAATGCAGTGGGAGCCGGAAATTGTATGGAACAGAATGGGCACATTCATATCATAGATACCAAGACGCTGGCAGGTCCACATCGTTATCTGGTACAAAAGGCCATCAGATTAAGGGAAGAGGGCTTTCGTATAGAGGAGATTAAAAAGGCTTTGTACAAAAGCATTGAAAGTTCTGTATCCTTTGTGATCCCGGTTGATTTAAATTTTTTAAAAAGAAGCGGACGATTAACGCCTGTAGCTGCAAAGATAGGCGGTTTGATCAAGATTGTTCCCGTGCTGACCCAGACTGCCGATAAAAAGCGCATACAGCCCTTTGTTATTAAGAGATCTGTAAGGAAAGCAGTAGAAGCAATCATCAGTCATTTAAAGGAATTAAAAGTGGATGAAAATTATCTGATCAGTGTGGGTCACGCAGGCACGTATGAGAAAGCAGTGGAAATACTGGGACAGATCAGAGAACAGTTTGCAAGTACGTCTATTGAAATCCTTCAGCTGTCGCCGGCTCTGATCACTCACGGCGGCCCCGGTTGTATCACCATTCAGGCCATTAGGAAATAATGACGTTCAGCCCTAGATTTTCCTGACATTCTGTGTTATACTGTCAAAGTATGACGTTGGAAAAGGAAAGGAACTACATATATCAAATGAAAAAGCAGGAATTTATACAAGGAATCAAAGACGGGTTTCCTATATGTCTGGGGTACTTTTCAGTGTCCATGGCCTTTGGGTTGACGGCTGTCTTGTCCGGGTTGCCGGTGTGGTCGGCAGTGGCGATCTCGTTGTTTAATCTGACCAGTGCCGGTCAGTTTGCGGGGTTGAATATCCTGGTGGCTCAGGGAACTATGGTGGAGCTGGCATTGACCACCCTGATCATTAATATCCGTTACTTTCTGATGTCCCTTTCAGTGTCACAGAAGGTGCATAGTAATATGAAGATGGGACATAGGTTGGCCATATCTTACGGTATCACGGATGAAATTTTTGCAGTGTCTATGCAGAGACATAGTGATCTGACAGGGGCCTATATGGCAGGTTTGATTTTGACGCCGGTACTTGGGTGGACAGGTGGTACGTTGTTTGGCGCTGTGGCAGCTTCCTTTATGCCGCCGGCACTTACCAATGCCATGGGAATTGCTTTGTATGGCATGTTTATCGCCATTATCATTCCACCGGCAAGAGAGCAGAAGAGTGTGTTGGTCACAGTGGTTATGGCCATTGTAGCCAGTCTGGGATTTACTTACCTGCCGGTGCTTAAGAATCTCTCCGGAGGCTGGGCCATCATTGTGATCACGCTTTTGGTCAGCGGGATCGCAGCATGGCTGTTCCCCATTGATGTGCAGGATGGGGATGCAGACGTGCCGGCAGATGCAGGCGTGCAGGAGAATGCGGCAAAGGAGGAGAAGTGTCAATGAATACAGGATATATTATTTTAGGAATTGCTGTGATGGCGCTGACCACCTATTTGATACGCATGTTGCCCATGGCTATTTTTCGCAAGAAGATCACCAATGTGAGAATTAGATCCTTTTTATATTATGTGCCTTATGCGGTGCTGGCGGCCATGACATTTCCGGCTATCTTTTCCAGTACAGGTACTACAGGGAGTGCTGTGGCGGGATGTGTGGCAGCAGTAATCCTGGCATATTTTAAAAAGGGATTGCTGACAGTAGCAGTGGGTGCGGCAGCAGTGGTGTTTGTGGTGCAAATGCTTGGATCCTAAAGATCCCCCCATTCCTAAATTGTTACCAAAGGTATGATAGACAGGTTAAATTTTAGTTGACCTGTCTGTTAAATTTTGTTATAATCAGTTTAATGAGTAAAAGCGTTAAAGCGTTAAAGAACATGCCGTGCAAACGGCAGAATGAGAGGATAGAAATGCCTATTACAGAGTTTTTAGAGAAGAATGCCAGAGAATATCCTAACGATATCTGTCTGGTAGAGATCAATCCTGAGATCAAAGAAGACCGCAGAGTTACCTGGAAGGAGTATGAACTGATAGAGCCCAGTCCCAAGACCAGTTATCGTCGTGAGATCACCTGGAGTGTCTTTAATGAGAAGGCCAATCGGTTTGCGAATCTGTTGCTCCAGAGAGGGATCAAGAAGGGCGATAAGGTGGCAATTCTGATGATGAATGGTTTGGAATGGCTGCCTATTTATTTTGGTATTTTGAAGACAGGCGCATTGGCAGTGCCTCTGAACTTCCGCTATTCCGCAGATGAGATTGAGTATTGTGTGAATCTGGCAGAGGTAGATGTGTTGGTATTCGGTAATTCCTTCATCGGGCGTGTGGAGGAGATCGCAGACCGAATCAGCAAGGGTAGACTGCTGATCTATGTGGGTGAAGGTTGTCCGGGCTTTGCAGACGATTACAACTCCCTGGCTGCCAACTGTTCCAGTCAGTCTCCGGATATCGCACTTTGTGACGATGATGATGCAGCCATTTATTTTTCTTCCGGAACCACTGGATTCCCGAAGGCAATTTTACATAAACACAGAAGTCTGGTGCATTCCTGCAAAGTAGAGCAGAATCACCACGGACAGCAGAAGGATGACGTGTTCCTATGCATACCTCCTCTGTATCATACCGGTGCCAAAATGCACTGGTTCGGAAGCCTCCTGTCAGGCAGTAAGGCAGTACTTCTTAAGGGTACCAAGCCGGAATTTATCCTGGATGCGGTATCCAAAGAGAAATGTACCATTGTATGGCTCCTGGTTCCCTGGGCTCAGGATATTTTGGAAGCCATCGACAGCGGTAAGGTGAAGCTGGAGGATTATGAGTTGGAGCAGTGGCGTCTCATGCACATCGGTGCCCAGCCCGTTCCTCAGAGTCTGATCAAGAAGTGGAAGAGCCTCTTCCCCAATCATGCTTACGATACCAATTACGGTCTGTCCGAGTCTATTGGACCCGGCTGCGTACACCTTGGTGTGGAGAATATTCACAAGGTAGGTGCCATCGGCAAGGCCGGTTATGGCTGGGAGGTAAAGATTGTAGACGAGCAGCGCAACACTGTACCCAAGGGTAAAGTGGGTGAGCTGGCAGTTAAGGGTCCCGGCGTCATGACCTGCTATTATCGGGATGAGAAAGCTACCAATGAAGTACTTGGAGATGGCTGGCTCTTTACCGGAGACATGGCACAGGAGGATGAGGATGGATTTCTCTTCCTGGTAGACCGCAAGAAGGATGTGATCATCAGCGGTGGTGAGAACCTGTATCCGGTACAGATTGAAGACTTCATCCGCACCAACGACAAGGTACATGACGTGGCAGTCATCGGTCTGAAACACAAGCGCCTGGGCGAGATTCCGGCAGCGGTCATCGAGGTGAAGGAAGGCATGACCATGACGGAAGAGGAAGTGAAGGAGTATTGCATGACACTCCCCAGATATAAACGTCCCCATGTGGTGATTTTTGCAGAGATCCCCAGAAACCCCACCGGAAAGATCGAGAAGCCCAAGCTGCGTGAGATCTACGGTGCAGGCAAATTGATAGCAGAGCAAAACTTAGGATAACCCAGAAGAAAGGATAGAAATATGAGCGAAATGAAAATCATGCTTGGCAATGAGGCTATTGCCAGAGGTGCCTATGAGGCAGGTGTCAAAGTATCCGCGGCTTACCCGGGTACTCCCAGTACAGAAATCAGTGAAAATATCGTAAAATACCCTGAAATATATGCAGAGTGGTCCCCCAATGAGAAGGTAGCCATGGAAGTGGC
>JAZQGM010000039.1:0-4169 GCA_045540075.1 Acetatifactor sp.
AACGACATGGCTACGATCCGACTTCCTCCAACACCTCGACTAGCACCCATTCCCCAGCCATTCTTCCAAAGCATTCAAATTGTCGTCTGAATGTTCTATTTCTCTGGCATAGCGGTATGCAATTTCTATGCACAGCTGCCAGTCAAAAACGGTATCCGGACTGTCAGTGATCTCGTTGTCGGCACTCTCGTTGTCAGCTATCTGCCCGGCTTTGGAGGCCCATGCTGCCATGATCAGTTCTTGGGTCCAGCGTACAGAGAATTCGGCCAGTGCAATTTTGCTGTAGACCTGATCGTCATATACAGCTCCGCAGAAATAGGTATAGACAAAGAAAAGCATGAGATTCTCTGTAAACACTGACCAATCCTCTTGGAACTTACTGTTGCCTCCAAAGGAATTGTCAAATTCCTTGCATATTCTTTGGTAGTGTGCTTCACCTTGTTGATATAGAATATCCCAAGCATGGTCAAGAATATCAGTCCATTGCTCACGGAGTCGTTCCAGATGGTCAAAGACTTGATATTCTCGGTGCATTTTGTCATAGCGGGATTCAGCGTTACGATTCCCCACATGTTCATAGCCTGTATTTTTTTCTGAGATGATCACTTCATCTACATCGCAGTAGCGTTCCTCATCAATGCATTGCTGGATTCTGTGGGCAAGCATTAGGACTTTCTGTATTCGCTTTTCTATGGGCACTTGTCGGTCCTGCATTATGGCAAAAATCAGGGCTCTGGCGTCCTCAAGCTGGGTAAACATCAGAAAGTCAAAATCTTCAAATTCTTCTGCCAGTTCTTCTTCCTCATCCGTTTCCTCTTCCAGAAGGACAAGGGGTGCTTTGCAGGTCAGGATCATTTTGGCTGCCACAGGACAGGACAAGGACAGGGACAGTTCTCTTAGTCCCTCAAACTCTTCCACATGTCTGGGATATATGGCGCAAGTTCTGCACAATGCTCCCTCTCCCAACTCTTTGTACAGATCACACAGATTCTTGTCATTTAAAAAACTGCATCTTCCCTTCTTTTGCCGAAAAATCCCTTCACTCCAGTCAATGGATGTATACAGACGATTGCCAAAGGGACCGGTCACCCGGTTGTACTTTTCCAGCGTTTCTTCATCAATCACGATCTGCCAGCCTGCACAACAAGTATCAGGACACCTGTCTGCGATGCAGTGAAAGTTATCATAGTAATGAGGTTTTACATATCTCATAATATTCTCTCCAAAAAGAATTCCTGAAAAGCACAGGTTTTCACAATGCTTCTCAGGATTCTATCATTCTTATTCCCTTTCTGATTCCCACTCTTTCATGCGCTTTATGAACTGCACTCGCTTACCAATCAGTGCTGCAAGAGCCTGCTTTGCCTGCTTCACATTACGCCCAAGCACTGCCAATCGCACAGCTTTTAAATGCTGTATCATACAGCGGATACCAAATTTTTGCACTGAAGCATCCATCCGCTGCAAGATCATCATGGCAATGTTCCACTGTCCCCGGTTGATCGCCTGGCCCAGCTTCATAAAATCATAGCCTTCCAGAAAAGCGCGTAATGCTTCCGGATCAGTAGACTCTTCCACGCCTAATGCTCTGAGACGCTTAAACAACTCATCTTCACACAATTTCACATTACTCATTCTGCAATGTCAGAAGTACAATGAGGACACTTCACTGCCTCGATGTCAATGGTACTCTTGCAATAAGGACACTTCTTGGTGGTAGGTGCTGCAGGTGCGAGGGCTTCTTCTTTCTTACTGAATCTGTTATTCATAGCATTGATACCTTTCACCAAACAGAAGATCACCAATGCTGTGATCAGGAAATTGATCACTGCTGTGATGAAGTTACCGTAGGCAAGCACAGGTGCTTCCTCACCACTGCCCAGCTTTACTACCAGATTGCTGAAATCTGTACCGCCGAACACACCAAGAATTGGTGTCAGAATGTCTTTGTTCAGACTGGTCACGATAGCAGTGAATGCACCACCTACGATCACGCCGACAGCCATATCCATGACATTGCCTCTCATAATGAATTTCTTAAATTCACTGATAAATCCTTTACCCTTGCTCATATGGGCCTCCTTGTGTTATGTATTTTTTCAGGCTTTTTCAGCCTGTTGTATCTATTTTATGCTAAAATAGGCTTTAAAGCCTCTGCCAGCTTGGCCTTCTGTGCCTCTGCCTCAGCCAGGTCCTTACCAAGGGTTGTAAAATATGTCTTGATCTTAGGCTCTGTACCGGAAGGACGAACCACCACCGTTGCGCCTCCTTCCAAAGCATAGATCAGCACATTCGCAGCAGGTAGTCCGGTTTCTTCAGGCTTCTTGTAGTCAGTCACCTTAACAACTGCATAACCACCGATTTCTTTGGGCGGGTTATTACGCAATCCTTCCATGATACCTGCCATTTTATCCATACCGGACAAACCGGGGAACTCAAAGCTGTCCACCTTATTCAGGTAACGTCCATATTTTTCATAAATCTCTTCAAGTCGCTGCTTTATGGAAGAACCGATACTACGGTAGTATGCAGCCATCTCACAGATCAACATGGAGCCAATGATCGCATCCTTATCTCGCACATAAGAACCTGCCAGATAACCATAACTTTCCTCAAACCCAAAGATAAAACGCTCTACTTCTCCTGCTGCTTCCAGACCCGCGATCTGATCACCGATCCACTTAAAACCGGTCAGCACACTTCTCATCTCCACACCATAATTCTTTGCCACTGCATCAGCCAAAGGTGTGGAAACAATGGACTTCACTGCCACCGGCTTCTCAGGCATGGTGCCATTTTCCATCCGACCTGCGCAGATATAATCTAACAAAAGAACACCCACCTCATTACCGGACACCAGCTCATAAGAATCGTCAGGACACTTGATTGCAATACCTACACGGTCTGCATCCGGGTCCGTAGCCAGCATCAGATCAGCACCGGACTCCTTGGCCAGTTCCAGCCCAAGACGGAGTGCTTCAAAAATCTCCGGATTGGGATAGGGACAAGTAGGGAAGTTTCCATCCGGATATTGCTGCTCGGGAACAATTGTTATATCATCAATCCCAATATCTTTTAAAATACGGGTAACAGGTACCAGACCGGAACCGTTCAACGGAGAATATACCAGCTTAAGCCCTGCGCTCTTACACAGACCGGGACGCACACTGCGATCCTCGATAGCTGCATACAGCGCCTCTTTACAGTCCTCGCCCACATATGAGATCAGACCTGCCGCCATACCGTCTTCAAAGCTCATCAACTTAGCACCATCCAAAATATCCGTCTTCTGTATCTCTTCATAAACAATATCAGCAGCTTCATCAGTCATCTGACAGCCGTCCGGACCGTAAGCCTTATAACCATTGTACTTAGCAGGATTGTGGGAAGCAGTCACCATGATCCCTGCATTGGCCCCATAGTAACGAGTAGCAAAGCTCAGTGCCGGAACCGGCATCAATGCATCATAAATGCGCACCTTGATACCATTGGCAGCCAGCACACATGCCGCAGTCTTGGCAAACACATCACTATTAATACGACTGTCATAACTAATGGCAACCAACTGACTTCCTCCCTGAGTCTTCACCCAGTTAGCCAGACCCTGGGTAGCCTGACGCACAACATAAATATTCATACGGTTGGATCCTGCGCCCAATACACCACGCAGACCTGCGGTACCAAATTTCAAAGAAACCGCAAAACGATCCTTTATCTCTTCGTCATTGCCGGCGATCGCCTCAAGCTCTGCTGCCAGAACAGCATCCTCAAGTTTTGCTTCACACCAACGCTTGTAATCTTCTAAATACATAATCTTCTCCCATCCTTTACTTTGATGATTACTTCTTTTTTATTATACGTAATTATGGACGACTTGTCAATCTTAATGAACCTTAACAGTACTGATAATTCATACCAAAACCTCTTCATCCTGATGTACCATAAACCAACAAGCTTTACTTAATCCAAAAGGCGGCCGCCCGCCCCGTCCCAAAAAGAAAGACCTTGCAGAGAACCATCTCCGCAAGGTCTAATATCACTTATTTATTGTTCAAAGCTGCCTGCGCTGCTGCCAACCGTGCAATAGGCACACGGAAAGGTGAGCAGGATACATAGTTCAGGCCTACCTTATGGCAGAACTCAACGGAAGAAGGATCTCCGCCGTGCTC
>JAZQGM010000040.1:0-3836 GCA_045540075.1 Acetatifactor sp.
GCTGTAAAACCAGTCTGCCACTACTGAGAGATCTACATCATTCCCTTCGGTGATGGTGATCAGTCCCTCTTTCGCCCACTCCCTGTACTTAGCTCCGGAGCTCTTATCATCATGCTCTTCCAGTTTCGCCTCCGGGATGAAGTAGTGGGTATGCACGTACTTCACCGGATCGCCCGGTCTCATGATCAGGATCTTTGCACAGTTCAGGTCCGTTGTCTCCGCAAGGTCTACAGCTCCAAGGCACTTGGATCCACGGAAGTCTTCCAGATCATAAGCGCATTCATAGCTGTAGTCTTCCAGATTCAGCCACGCTTCAACACTGTTCTGCTTAATGTTAAAGTCTTTACTCAAAACGAAGATCCGGTCTGCTTTGGACTTCCTGGCTTCTGCTACCTGCTGCTCCAGATAATCCCATTTCTTGACGATCCCAAGAGTGGGATTTGACTTCATCCAGAGCCTGTTTTCCCGGTTTCCTCTCCACACTTCAGCTTCAGAGTCTTGAGTATAGAGCCATGGGAGAAACCTGTCTGCAGCAGGATCATCCGGATCCTCACGGTTGATCACCGATCTGGCCTTGATCAACTCCTGATCCAGATAACCATCAATGACAAATCCTTCAGTGGTAAGGTTGAAGAACAGAGGCTCATCTTTTAGAGCTTGTGACTGCTCAATGGACTTACCGATCACATTGGTCTTCATCTCATGTGACTCATCCAGGAATGCCGTATCAATGTTACGGCCCTCCTTATTCTTGGTCCGGTCACTGAGCTTAAACATCTTGGTGTTGGTGTTTCGATTCAGAATATATCTCTGGTTTCTCTTGGTATCCGAGTCATTCAGATCTACAAGCTGCCTCATAGTATCTATGGCATCATAGATAATTGAAGCCTGTGCGTCATCATTTGAAGATGCTACTATGTCGGATCCCGGATTCCCAAAGAAAAACTCACAGAGTCCAAGGGCTGCGCATGTCTCCGACTTAGTGTTCTTTCTGGCGATCAGAAGCATGATCTTAACAAATCGTCTGAATCCTGTCTCTGGAATCTTGAAGCTGTAGATGGCCTCAATGAATGCTTTCTGCCAGAGCATCAGCACCATTGGCTTGTTGTAGTAAGGACTCTTGGTGAGTCTTACACAGTGCTCCATGAAGACCATCCGGAGCAGTGCCTGATCCCTGTTATAGACATACCTCTCTGTGATCAGATCCTCATACAGGTTATCCAGCTCCATCATGAGCTCCTGCCCTATAATCTCATCTCCGCACTTGCACCGCTCCCGGTATTCCAGGAGGTAGGAGTTGTCAGGTGTCCATATGCTCATTGAACCACTTCCTCAGCGGACTCTCCTCATCATCCATATCCGTTCCGGTCGCTCTCATCAGGATCCGAAGGATGTTTGTGTACTGCTGAAGACATTCCTTGTACAGCTTGGCTGCAGGAGTGGTCTTCTGCTTGGTCGGATCCTTCGGATGCACCTTGGTCATCGGCAGCGTCCTCAGATAGGTCAGCTGCTCCTCAAGATTCACCATGTCAGATACCAGAGGGATCAGCAGCTTATCATGGTCGATCAGGCTGAGGAGCTCCTTCTCTCTCGCTGTCATATTCTACCCTCACATACAAGGAGCATAAGCAAGGTCACATCGTGTATCGCTGTCACCTGTAAGTAATATGTGGATCTGGTCCCCTGCAGTAAAATAGATCCATTGTGATGTTAATGTGACGGATTTACATTCCGCTCCAAGAACGACAATGAACGCATAGTGATCGTTTGCAGGTGATACCATCAACTGAGCGCCACTCACTGTTTGGGATAGTCTGAGCATATGGAACATATACCACCCAGACAGCGGTATAGTATAGTCGGCTTCGTATGTTCCGTTGTCAGTCGCCCAGTTTGCCTTCCAACTATGCTGTGAAAAATCAGGTGGCATAACACTCACAGCCGCAACTGTGATCTCTTCAATGTTCGTACCAACTGCAAGTGTATCTCCCTGAGCAATTGAAGAAGAAACCTTACATAACCGACTTCCGTATACAAGCAGATCTCCTGCAGCATACGCCTGTGATGCAGTATTACCTGTTTCTACTGTTCCAAAATTTTCAAGTATAGCATTCAGATCAAACTTGGTCTTGTTGTCATTAAATCCATATGCCATATCAAACCACCTCATATATCAAGAAGAATCTTCCAGGAATCTTTTCCACAAATACCATCCGGAGTCAGGCCAGCTGCCTCCTGAAACTGCTTCAGGGCATAAATCGTAGCGTTTCCAGCTACCGCATCCAGTGCGATCTGATGACCGCTCGGACTCTGGTATCCAATGCCCCGGAGACATTTCTGCATCAGCGCCACCGATTTCCCACGGTCACCCTTCCGGACCTCGCACACCGTGAATTCATACACAGGCTTCTGGATCACCGCAGGCTCCGGATCCTCTGCAGTAGGAGTGGGAGCAGCTGCCTTGTCATACCGTGTCAGATCATACTGTTTAATGATTGCCATGTTGGCGCTCACGTAGTTGCTGGCGGTCGCATACCCATCCTTCTTGATCAGCTCAAGATATTTCTGAGGATCCGTAACTCCCTTGAGATTTTTGTATCTGGGATACTGCAGGAATTCAAAATACCCTTTGACTCCTGCCTCCATCGAGTCATATACCCGGAAATTCTGGGTAATGTCAGTCTTCACTCCGGGACTGTACTCCTCCCAGGTCTTCATACTCACAGACTTACCAGTCCAGCCACTTCCACAAGTCAAACCGAAGTAGTTGTGGTACTGTGCAGACAGCTTAGATTTACCAAATGCAGATTCTATGCAGGCCTGTGCTATGATCGGACTCACTACCCGGATGTCGTATCCGGGGCCGTACTGCTGCACGTAATAAGCAATTTTTTCGATGAATGCTTCAGCTCCCATCAGACCCTCCTACACCGCATCTGCTTTTATGCAGTTGCATCTTCTGCACAAAAGTTGCACATTCTGCCATTCATGCACACCACCTTTTGAAAGTGGTCTGACATGGTCGATGCTCGGATAATTGTCTGAAAGACACGAGCATTCGAATGTTAATTTCTTTCCACATCCTTGACAAATCCCATTGAATTTCTTGTACACATTTTCAAGTGTTACACTTTCATCGAATTTCCCAAGGCGTTTCAGATTTTTGTATCTTCGATTCCTGTCAATTCTTGCAAGTGCTTCTCTACAATGCTGTGAACAGGTTTTCGCATTACGTTTTACAGCTTCAAATTCATTACCGCATACTACACATTTTGTGGTGTATGGCTCTCTATATGGCCCTTTACCATGTGCGGATCTATTTTGGCAGGTGGATCCACAGTATTTACGACCAGGTCTGTCAGAAACAAACTGTTTCCCACATATTTCACAAGTCAACAAAAATTCACTTTTAACTGCATCTTCGATTGCCATTCCAGATTTCAATCTAGCGTTAAATGTGTTTATATTTATGGAATGGAGTTTACAAAACTGAGTTTTGGTGTACTTTTTACCATGCCATTCGACATATCTGAATTTTGTAGGTTTTACCGGAGCACACATGCATTTGCACTTTATGTGATCAAAATCTACTCCGGAATTTCTTTCAAACTCTCTTCCACATTTCTCACATCGTAATAGGACTTTTCTCGTCTTCGCTCCGCTGGGCAATTCCACTGGATAAGTGTCGAGTATTTGAAATCCGTTTACTGATTTTCCTATAGACTTTTTAACTTTCATCTAATTATTTGTAGAATCTGATTTTTTGAGATTAATTGCTAATTTTTCAAATTTTCAATTTCAAAAAACACAAATTACCGTCCCCAGTGAAAGAAAGG